>JAXKHT010000032.1:0-6539 GCA_036549705.1 Acutalibacteraceae bacterium
GTCTACAGTCTGAGCCTGAGAAATTTTATTCTCAGGCTTGATTTGGTGCGTCTTTTTTAGTCATTTTTCTCGCATTTTTCCTATCTTTTTTCCTATTTCCCATAGTAAATTCCATCAATTTCTCGCATTAACTTCCACTTCCTTCCTACTGTGGAACTTACTTTGGGAATTAACGTCCTATTACACACCATTAACATACAGTGACGGAGTATTACCAACTATAACATTTTCTACAACTGGTACATTGGTAACCACAGTTGTATATGTTTCCATACCTTCCTCAGATGTAATATATACTTTAGACGTAACAACAACACTTATAGTATGCTTAGTTTGATTTATTCCACTGCTTTCAAATGTAGATGTTGTATCTGTTGTAACACTGGAGGAAAAAAATAGCTTAACACATATTTCAGGACCTCTGCCGTTTAATATCTCTGCACCACAAAAATCACCTAATTTATAATTTATTTCCATTCCACCCATATTATTTATATTTTCTTGAGAGCGTAGTGCTACTTGGGATTTTAATTTATTTATGTTCATAGAATCTGTAATAATACTGGTTACAGTACTGCTATTAGTTGTTACAGTTGCAAAGTCCTTGTATGTATAGTTGTTTTGCTCAATTACTTGAATAATTGCAGAGTTTACAGCGTCATTACACAATTCCTCAGATTTAATTCTTGTTATATCTAAAAAGCTAGGCTCTATTTGATATTCAAATAACATATATAAAATAGATATAATTATTAATATAAATATAAGTATCAGCTTACCTTTATGTATCGGAACTCTTCTTTTGTGTCTACCGCCCATAAAATCACCTCATATTTTATATTATTATTTTTATAACACAGAGGTGAAAGAAATTTTGTTGTAATATTTACTGTATTTTATTTGGTACATAAATAAAATATTTTATGAAAATTAGTTGTAATCGTTGTTGTTGTTTTGTTGTTATTGATATATTATAATCAAGTTGTAGAAAGATGATGTAAGTTAATTTGCTGTATAAAAACAGTTTAAGTGCCATATTAAAATTACTTACTTATTCGTTCTTCCTAAGAATTTCTCACGATTCGACATTGGTCGAAAACTCTTGTAACCTTTATGAAAAAGATCAAAGGACTCGTAAGCCTTTGGTCTTTTTTGTTTTGTGTATAAATCTTTGTCTATTCTTTTGTGCAAAAAAATCTTCATTTAACCACCGTGTTTTATCTGGTGATTAAATGAAGATTTATATTATTGAAATATAAATTTGTTTATAAAGTAAAGTATTTCTCTTTTACTGCTTCAAAAGCTTATACTTGCCAATGATAGGAAGCTCTCTAGCTATACCTTTTACAGAGTTTGCTATACCAGTGGAAATTAACAATAAGATACACATATTAATAATTACTGTTATAATTATTGTAAGGACAGAACCTACTATACCTACTAATACTGAGGATATAATTGCATTAAGAAGAATATTCAAAAATTCTAAGAATATACCAACTAAAAACATTGTAAGCCCTTGTATTCCGTGAAAACGCAAATAACCACTGCGTGGCTTTATTAACATAGGCACAAAGAATAAAAATGGTATATAACTTACAATAGCTAGAATACAATGTCTTTCTATATCGTTGTTGTCAAAGTTTGAGGTTATATCTTTAGTTCCAAACAAAAACCTTACTAGCATTTGAAAGAATTTACTGTTAGATGCTTCTGTTACCATTGGTTTTGTATTTATTTGCTGTTCTAATTGGTTATCTGAAGATTCCTCTGCTTTATCAGCTTTATTTGACTTCTTAGACTTTCTACTGATTTTTTCATTGCTGTCTGTAACTGATGGATTTTCAGCAACCGTACTCTTTTTTACATTATTGTTAGACTTTTTATCTTTTTTATTTTTGGATTTTTCTGTAGAAGAGGTTTTGTTTGTGGAATTTTTATTCTCTTTCACAGTTTCATTATTTATTTTTGCAGATTCATTTTCTATTGTTGCCTTATCCAGCTTTTTGAAATACTTGGTTGTTTGGTCTTCATCTTCTTTATTTTGAGATATAATTTTCTTATTCAAGTCCTCTACAGAAACCTCTGAATTATTTGATAGGTTATGTATGTAAAAACCATTTTCCTCTACAGGATGACCGCATATAGTGCAGAATGTACAGTCATCACTATTTTCAAAGCCACAGCATAAGCATTTGCTCATATTAGTACCTCCTACCATAATAGCTTTATGCAATCTCCATTTATCTGCTGTAAAATCAATGTTTATCAATTTTGGAAGATTACATAAGACACGCTGTTTAACAGGTGTACCCATAAAAACCTTTTGTCTTTATCAAGTATTTGCTATTAGTAATTTTATGTAACAATTATAATAAATATTAATTAAATTGTAAATGAAATAATTTTTAACAATTTACAATTTATAAAATAAAATTTATTTTAATTAAAAATTTAATGTGTAAAAGTCCAGAGATTTCCCTGGACTTTTATTGTTATAGTGTGGTATTATTTTTTGTCATATGCAAGATTTACTACTACCATAGATTGTTCTTCAAAATTAATAACAGAAAGGTTGTCAGAAATTTTGTAATCTTTATCTATTATGGCATTTACATCGTCTGTATATTCAAAAAATTGATATGGGTCACTATAAAATAATTTATCTGTTGTTTTTGCAAAATCAAGACTATCATCTATTTTTAAATAAAAATAATTTCCTTTTTGATTTACAACCTTACATAAATTATCTACTATTTTAGTGTAGGTTTTGTAATCGTCAAAATTCTTTAGTACGCCACCCTCAACATTATAATAGGATAATTTATCTGTATTACATTCAGGTAAAGTTAAATTAAATAATTTAGCATTTTCGTCCTTAGAATTTGTAATTTTTTCTTCACTTATTTTAGAATAGCTTGGTGCTATTGTATGGTCACCATTAATAAATTTATCAGTAACATTAAAGTATGTGTGCATAACTGTGTCGGCTTCATCATTTGTACCGTCTTTGTCATTCCAAGTTGCGTCAAGATGATACCAATTATCATCAATATTTACCATACACCACTCGTGCAAAGAGTTTTTGCTGTAACCATTAACAGATATTGACTCTATGCCTACCAATCTTAAAAGATATTGCATAGTTTTTGAATATCCCTCGCATACAGCTTTTTTATCAATTAATGTACCATATACACTAAAGGCAGTTGAATTATCTTCTATAGTTCTTACTCCGTCGGCATAAACGCAGGAATCAAGTAGCTTGTCGTGTATAAATACTTCTCGCTCATATTCTGATAATTCAGCAGGTATGTCAGAGAAAAAATCATCAACAGATTTATTCAATTTTTTCTGCATATCCAAAACAGTTTCACTGTTGTATTGAGAATACAGGTACACATAAGTGGAGTCCCCTTGAATATTATACCCAAAAGAGTAGGAAAGCCAAAACAATTCAGGATTATCACAGCTAAAGGCTTCAATAGTAACAATTATATCCTTCTTAGTCATTTTAACATCTTCAAGAAAAACATCACCAACTGCATATAAACCATTTTCGCCTACTGTGTCACTAATGTTCCACACAGCTTTTTCAATGCTTGAGTATAAGGTTTTTTGTGCATCGCTTTGCAAAGAGTTATATCCATAGTCAAGATTTGTTTCCTTATAATGTCCAACCTCAACTGTCTTTTTTTCTACAGGTATATAGTTGTTGGCTTCTGTTAAGCCAATCATTTCTAAAACATTACATCCACTAAGTAATATTCCCATAGCAATAGTTAAAGGGATTATACGGTGGATTTTTTTAATTTTTTTCATTGTAAAATCTCCAATAAAAGCAAAGTATTGTGCAAATATTGCCTGCTTATTATAACATAAACAAGCAACTATAACAACACTAAATTATAAAGACAACTTTAAAGAGTTTAATCATAACATTTAGTATATTAAAATATATATTTCTAGAGGTGTTCATATGAAAGTTGTTAAATTATGCTTAGTGTTAACAGTTATATTATTATGTGGATGCACAAAGCAAGAAATTACAAGCACAGCAGATGAGCTTACAATGTACAGTTGGAGTAACAGTGATAAATACGATAAAAAAATAACTCTTTATTTCAATGACGACACAGCAACTATAGTAATTTATACTCCTGAATATAGTGGCTGTATAACAGGTAATGCCATTGTTAGCAACACATCTCTTACTATATCAGATAATAACTTAAAACAAAATTTTACATTTGATTATGTGCTGTATGGTAACAAAGTTGACTTAAAATATAACGGAAACACCATTGAATTGCAAAAAAGTTAAGCATAATACATATTATTTAATGATGATTTTGTAATTAATTACGAAATTTTGTAATAAAATTGAAATAATTATTAAAAGGCTGTATAATAAATATGTTTTGGGCTTGTTCCCAAGTAAAAAATGATGAATGTGAAAATACAAAAGGTGAGAATATGCAAAATTTATCAAAGTCTGCAAAAATTGCTTGTGTGCTGGTGTTTTCTATTATTTTATCAACAGTAGTTCAAGCAAGTGCCTTTAAGGGTGATATAATAAATGAAGACTTGCCTGTTATATCAACAGAAAAAATTGTAAATAAAACATCTAAACAAAATACACAGAAATCAACAGAAAAGCCAAAAGGAAAAAAAGCCAAAGATGAAAAAACTAAGGCAACAGAAGCTCCAACAGAGGTTGCTACAGTTCCTGTAACAGAGCCTATTGAAGAGTCTGCTACAGAAGAGATAACAGAAGCACCAACAGAGGCTAATACAGAACTACCGACTTTCTCTGTAGAAATTCAATTTGATGAGTATTCCTTGGGGGGAACAACAGGAGAAAATAATGTTATAGTTGCTCCTACAGAGGCACCAACAGAATGGAGTCAGGAACTTCAAGATTGCTATGATGAACAATTTGAATTAGGTTATCTTATTGCTATAGACAACCCAGATTATAATTATTCTACCAATCAAATCAAATTAAATGAATTCGACAGAAAATTGGCTTGTCAAATAGTATTTGGTGAAGCTGGTGGCGAAGGCTTTGCAGGTATGTGCTTGGTTGCACAATGCTTAAAGGATTCTATGAGCTTTTTAGGTTATTCATCTATAAAAGAAGTTCAGACAAAATGTAAGTATGATGGTTGGAAAGAAAAATATTCAGAAGAAGCAGAACTTGCTGTAAGCTACATATTTGACCAAAATAAGAGTGCTATTGCACACAGAATTTTCTATTTTTACGCAACAAACCTAGTTAACAGCAAATGGCACGAAACACAAAATTATATTCTTACCTATAATAAGACAAGATTTTTTGATGAATGGTAATATATAAATTAAAACCACCTTACGCTCTTTGGCTAAGGTGGTTCATTTGTTATGTTACCAAAATTATGTTAATGTATAATTCAAAAAATCTAGTTGATTTTTCTTATGTTTATTATATAATAATTAAAGATTGATATTGCAAAAGATATATTGTTTAAGTAAGGGAATATTAACCCAATAATTATACCAATAGGTATTATATAGAGAGCGATTTTGTGTGCTATGGGTATCAGCTATAGTAAGTTTTTAATGTTGTTCTTTATTCTGTTATTTGCTAATTAGGGAGTATTACCATACAGGAGGAATAAATTATGAAAAATAAAGTACTTTTATTATGCTTTTCAATTTTAATTACAGCGTGTGCATATGGTTGTACTGCTGGAACAGAAACTTCAACTCCAACAGAGCCTGTTACAGAAGCAACTGTTGCACCAACACAAAAGCCAACTCAACCTCCTACACAAGCACCTACAGAACCACCTACAGAACCACCTACAGAAGCTCCCACCGATGCTCCAACAGAACCACCAGAGCCAGAGATAGGCACTTTTTCTGTAGTTATAGAACAAATTCCAACAGATCCACCAACTGCACCTCCTACAACACCTGCTACACTTCCAGTAGCTTCATCAGGAGATATTACACTTATCCGTGGTTCTTGGTATTTAGACCATTATGAACACGCAAATGGACAGTCAACAGATCCGGCAAGAGAAATAGTATACACCTTTAATACCAATGGAACTTTTTCAGTAGACAACGGTGGCACTATCTCTACAGGTACATATGTGTTTGACGGTACTACTATTACATATATGCCAGATGCATCAAACGAAATTAATTATTTTGAATATGACCCTGAATATATAAATATTATTGACTCTGACGAAAGTGGAATGAAAGCTGTTTTCGACCGTGGTTAATTGCTGTGTAAAGTGACATACTATTAGATAATTGAAACAAGCGTGAAAGCCAAATAGGTTATCACGCTTATTTTTTTAGAAAAAATTCAAATTTTTATCATTTTCCCCTTGACAAAAGGTAAATAAATTGATAAAATAACCAAGCTGTCACAAACAGCCCAGTTAACAAAGGTTTTGAATATTAAAAGTTTTTTTGAAAGAAATTAAAAACTTAAAAAAATTCAAAAAAAGTGTTGACAAAGGCTGAAATATGTGATAAGATAA
>JAXKHT010000033.1:0-7360 GCA_036549705.1 Acutalibacteraceae bacterium
ATGCCTTATTTTTTATTAATTTTTCTAGGCTCTAATTTTCATTACCCCAACATTTATTATAGAGCCTGTATAAAGTTAAAAATAAATCTACTAAATATTAAAATCTCTTTATTTATTAATAAATATTTGTTATAATTATTAGTAAATTGACATAAAGGGATGAAATAGATGAAAACTGTTGATTTGGTAGTACCTTGTTATAACGAGGAAGAGGGCTTAGAGGTTTTTGTAAAGGAAACATCTAAGGTTACAGAAAAAATAAAGGGCTACAATTTTACCTTTATACTGGTAAATGACGGCAGTAAAGATGACACCTATGGTGTTATGAAAAAACTTGCTAACCACTATGAAAATGTTAAATATATATCCTTTTCAAGAAACTTTGGAAAGGAATCTGCTATGTATGCAGGCTTGAAAAATTCAACAGCAGATTATGTTGTAGTAATGGACGCAGACCTACAGCACCCACCTGCAATGCTTGTGGATATGTGTAAGGCTATGGAAGAAGGCTATGACTGCTGTGCTGCAAGAAGAACCAGCCGAGAGGGCGAGTCTAAAATACGCAGTTTGTTCTCTCAAAGCTTTTATAAAATAAGCAATAGAATTTCTGATGTTAAAATGCCTTATGGTGCAGTGGACTATAGAATGATGACCAGACAAATGGTAGACGCTGTTGTGTCTTTAGGTGAGGTTCAAAGATTTTCTAAGGGTTTGTTCTGTTGGGTTGGCTTTGAAACTAAGTGGATACCATACGAAAATGTAGAACGTACTATTGGCACCACAAAATGGAGCTTTTGGGGTCTGTTTAGATATGCTATAGATGGTTTTGCATCTTTTACGGTGTCACCTTTAAGATGGTTGGCTGGTGCAGGTGCTGTTATAAGTGGTATTGCCTTTATTTATATAATTGTCACATTAATTAAGACTTTAATGTGGGGCATTGATGTTCCTGGGTATGTTACTACCTTGTGTGCTGTGTTGTTTTTAGGTGGTATTATAGAGCTATCTATTGGAATTTTAGGCGAATATATTAGCCGAATTTATATGGAAAGTAAGCATCGTCCTATCTATCTAGTAAAAGATACTAACATCGGTAAGGACAAACAAATAGAGGAAAAGGTTCAGCAAACTACAAAAAATAGGGACAAGAAAAATAAAACAAATAAAAATGTGGTTGCCAAAGATAATAAAACAACTGCAAATGTTGAGAACGATATCCTAAATGCCACAGAGGGTAACACTGCTAAGGAGGAAGAGCCTGAAAAGGTTGAATATGACCTTAGTTATTTTGAATAAGTAAGAGGTGCATAATGGGAAATTTTATAAAGCAATTTTTTGATATTAAATTTTGGAAATTTATTTTAGTAGGAATACTTAACACCATTGTAGGCACAGGCTTGCAGTTTGTGTTGTATAATTGCACTCCCCTTAACCAAATGGCAACAACAGGCACTTGGATTGCCTCTGGTGTGTCTTACTTTTTAGCAAGTATTATGAGTTATTTCTTGAATAAATATTTTACTTTTAAGAATAACGAAAAAGGCTGGAAACCTGTAGTGCGTTTTGCAGTAAATATTGCTGTATGCTATGGTATAGCCTATGGCTTAGCAATTCCTCTTACTTCATATGTATGCACAACTAATAATATAACTATGTTTGGTTGGCAGGTAGATACCTTTGCTTCAAACGCTTCTATGGTTATTGGTAGCTGTTTGTTTGTAGGATTAAATTATATTGGACAAAGATTTTTTGCTTTCAAAGAAAAATAAATATTATGAATAAACTCCAATTAAGAGTAAAAGGCTCTTAATTAGAGTTTGTTGTTATATATCAATTACAGCCACATTTGTTACCAGAGCAATCAGTTGTAACCTCTCCACTTTCGCAATGGTAGCAAATTTCATTTGTTAAAGGCTTATTATTGTAGAAATTCTGCAAATTATTAATTGTAGTTTGTGCAATATTAATAAGTGCTTCGTTTGTTAAAAATGCTTGGTGAGATGTAACTATAACATTTGGCATAGAAACAAGCAACGCAAGGGTGTCATCACTTATAATCTCTCCTGAAAAATCCTCAAAAAATAAGGAACTTTCCTCTTCGTACACATCTAAACAAGCTCCACCAACCTTTTTGGTTTTTAGACCATTTAGCAGTGCTTTACTCTCTATAATTGCACCTCTTGAGGTGTTTACAATAATTACTCCGTCCTTCATCTTGCTTATGGCTTCATCATTAATAAGATAATGAGTGTCTTTAGTCAGTGGGCAGGTAAGAGAAATAATATCGCTGTTACTAAACAAATCATCTAAGGTGGCGTAATTAATGTTACTGTCTTTTATAGGGTATGGGTCATATGCAATAACATTCATCTTAAAACCATTGCAAATATCTATCAGTTCTCTACCTATTCGTCCTGTTCCTATAATTCCTATTGTTTTTCCTTTTAAGTCAAAGCCTGTTAATCCATTAAGAGAAAAGTTGTATTCTCTGGTTCTATTATATGCCTTGTGGATTTTTCTGTTTAGCGTTAATAGCAATGCAATGGTGTACTCTGCAACAGCATTAGGTGAATATCCAGGCACACGCATAATATGAATTTTATTGTAAGCAGACCTAAAATCAATATTATTATATCCAGCACAACGCATTGCAATAACCTTTACCCCAAGGTTATATAATCTTTCTATTGTATTCTTGTCAATGGTGTCATTAACAAAAGCAACTACACCACTGCAACCATTTGCAAGCTGTGCAGTTTCGTAATTTAGCTTGTTTTCAAAAAACTTAAATTCAATTCCTTGGTGTGGCAAGTTGGAGAACCATTCTTTGTCATAGGGCTTAGTATCGTAAAAAGCAACTGTGTTTTCCATAGTAGCACTCCTTAAATTTTTAGATAATTGTTGTTACTATGATTTGCAAAAACAGTTTGATTATACAATCTTTAGCGGACATATATTTCTAATGAGGATTGTTGCGAGTTTTTATTTTTTTGAAATAGTTATAGTGGTAACCTCTGGGAAGTTATTAAATCTTATAAAACGGTTATCTCCGCCTAATCCGGCTGAAATAAGCATATAAAAAGGGTTCTTATTGCTTTCTTCTATGTAGTACAAGCCTTTGCTGTAGCGTGGGAAAAATCCTTGCTCCGGTGCGTAAAAGCCTCCTAAAAAGGGGATTTGAACTGCTCCACCGTGGGTATGACCACTTAACATAAGGTCAAAATCATATACATAATATTTATCTCTTTCAAAAAAGTAGTATGTAAATTCAGGATAATGGCATAACAAAATTTTGTAGCTGTCCCGTGTGCAAAAATCGTCCATTAGCTTTGTATAGGCTGGGGTTTCAAACTCGCCATTGCTGTAGGCTGTCATTCCGTATAAAGATATTTTACTGCCTTTGACTGTTATATCCGTTATTTGGTCATCAAGAAAAACAATTCCGTTTTCTGTAATGGCTGTTATAAATTCATTATAGCTAGGGCAATATGTGTCGTGATTTCCTAAAACAAAGTATGTTGGTGCAATGTCAGGTAGTGGCTTTAGTGCGTTTATAGTGTGTTGTATGTCTGCATTTCTCTCGTCAATAATATCTCCTACTACAGCTATAATATCAGGATTAGTTTCTGCAACTTTTTCAGATATTATTTTATCATTGCCAAAATTTGCGTTATGTAAATCTGTTATAAGTGCTATTTTAACAGGCTTTTCAACTTTATTGCTGGTTATAGAATAGTTATTGATTATTATAACAAATTGATTGCAAACTAAATATATTGCAAGTAATAAAAGTATGCATAAGGCTACAATTATTAATCTTTTTCGTGTGAATATTAGTTTCTTCATAGGTTCACCTTTATAAAAAATTTATGTGATATTATTATATAACAAAATAAATATAATTCAACAACGTTATTCAAGGGAAGAAATAATGTAAAATTTTGAATGTCATTACAAAATTACAGTATGATTTTTTAGCTGTCAACAGTTGACAATAAAAGAATTTGTTGATATACTGTACCCTGTAATTGCGAGTGTGCTGGAATAGGCAGACAGGCACGTTTGAGGGGCGTGTGTCTTTGACGTATGGGTTCAAGTCCCATTACTCGCACCATATCGAGTGTTCATAACGGGTTCCGCTTTTGAACACTCGATTTTTTTGCATTTCAAGTTTCTTTATTGAACTAAAAAGTATTTTAAGCAGTTTTCTAGGTTTGCTTTTAGTAACAACAAAGCATTTAGTATTGCTAGGTGTAAACGGAAAGATAAGTTGGTGCCGAAAATTTACTTAAAGCTAGTTAATGTCATTACAAAAAATGCTATTGTTATCAAATATATATTATGATATACTAATTATAAGTAACGAAAGGAAGATTGATTATGCTGAATATTGGTTGTCATTTGTCGGCTTCTAAAGGCTTTTTGCATATGGCTAAAGAGGCTGTTTCTATAAATGCAAATACATTCCAGTTCTTTACAAGAAATCCAAGAGGTTTTAAAGCTAAGGAGCTTGATTTGGAAGATGTTAGAAAATATTTGGAGTATATACAGGACAAAAATTTTGCCCCAATAGTTGCTCACGCCCCTTATACATTAAATGCCTGCTCTGCTGACCCTAAAATAAGAGAGCTTGCTAAAATAACAATGGCTGACGATATACGCCGAATGGAGTACGTTCCTAACAATTACTACAATTTCCACCCAGGCAGTCATGTAAAGCAGGGTGTAGATGTTGGAATTGATTATATTGTGGAAATGCTTAACGAAATTCTACAGCCTAATCAAACTACAAAGGTGTTGCTGGAAACTATGGCAGGCAAAGGCAGTGAGGTTGGAAGAAGTTTTGAGGAATTAAAAGAGATTTTAGACCGTGTAGAGCTTAGTGATAAAATGGGTGTATGCTTAGATACCTGTCATATATGGGACGGTGGCTACAATGTTGTAGATAATATTGACGCTGTTTTAGAGGAATTTGACAGGGTAATAGGTTTGGACAAGCTGTGTGCAATTCATCTTAATGACAGTAAAAACCCTATGGATAGCCATAAAGATAGGCACGAAACTATCGGCAACGGATATTTAGGCATTGATGCTATTGCAAGAATTATAAATCATCCTTTATTAAAAGGAATACCTTTTGAATTGGAAACTCCTAACGACATACAAGGATATGCCAAGGAGATAGAATTGTTAAGAGGCTTATACACAGGAGAGTAATACTGCTGTAGGTGATGAAAATATGAAAAAACAATGTGGTGTATGTGGAGATAAAGCCAGTGTGTTGACTAGAATAAAGCTTAATGATGGCTTTTTGTGTAGTGATTGTGCAAAAAAATGTAGCGAGCATTTAGATGATTTTGACGAAATAACTGCTGATGAAATAAAAAAGCACCTTGTATACAGAAAGCGTAACTTAAATAGTCAAATGCTTAAACAGTTTTCAGAAACAATGTCTTTAGGTAATTACGAGATATTACGAATAGACGAAAATCATAATTATTGGTTGTTGGAAACTGAAAAAAGACTAAAAAAAGAAAATCCTGATATTTTTATGCTATCTCAGGTTACAGATGTTCTTTTTATTAGAAAAAAAGAATGTCTTAATAACTTTGACCCAGATAAAGCAGATAAAAAATTTTCAAGCAGATTTATTTCAAAGAAAAACCGTAAGCCGGTGTATGGCTATTGGTTTTATGTAGTAATTAAGGTTAATCATCCTTGCTTTACAGAGATTAATATGCGTATAAATAAGTATATTATTAATGAAAAAAATCATATTGAATATTTATCTGCCGTGCGTAAAGCACAGGATATTGTTGATGTTATGGAAGACCTGTGTGCAAAAGCAAAAGAATCACAAATATGCTCTGTACCAATTTAGGGTGTGGCTGTTAACAAATGGCTGTCTATTTATACTCAAGTTGGCATTAATAAACTTTAATTGTGGAGATTTTATATATGGCAGAAACATTACAAGAATTAAAAGAGATATGCAACGGTTGCAACAAATGCCGTCTATGCGAAACAAGAACAAACCTTGTTTTTGGTGTAGGTGTGGAGAACGCTGAGGTTATGTTTATAGGGGAAGGCCCAGGAGAAAACGAGGATTTACAGGGTGAACCTTTTGTAGGCAGAGGTGGTCAGCTACTTGATAAAATGCTAAATGCTGTTGATTTAGACAGGCACAAAAACATATATATTGCCAATATGGTTAAATGCAGACCACCCAAAAACCGTGACCCACAACAAGACGAGCAAGAACAGTGCATAGATTGGCTAAGACAACAGGTTAAGATTATTAAGCCTAAAATAATTGTATGTCTAGGCAGGGTTGCTGCTACACGCCTAATAAAAAGCGATATGAAAATAACAAAGGAACACGGCATATTTTTTGAGAAAAATGGTGTTATTATGATGGCTACATTGCACCCTGCGGCATTGCTTAGAAATCCTAATAATAAACCAGGGGCATTTGAAGATTTTCAAAAGCTAAGGGAAAAAATTAAAGAGGTATGCCACCATACATATTAATAAAAGTTTGAATCTATGGCACAGCTGAAAAGCTGTAGAAAAAGCAAAGAAAAAAATATTTAGAAAATTAAAATTTTTTTGAAAAAAGTGTTGACTTTTATATTGCTGTGTGGTATTATAAATGAGCGTTAGGGAAAGCCCTTAACGAAAGGAAAAACGCTGGTGTAGCTCAGTTGGTAGAGCAGCTGATTTGTAATCAGCAGGTCGGGGGTTCGAGTCCGTCCACCAGCTCCAGTTTTTTCTACAACTAAATATGGGAGATTTCCCGAGTGGCCAAAGGGGACAGACTGTAAATCTGCTGGCTATGCCTTCGGTGGTTCGAATCCACCATCTCCCACCAAATAAGTAAAGACTTGCGTAAGCAAGTCTTTACTTATTTGGTGTTTGTGTCCGTAAGGACACAACATTGTTTGACCGCTTGCGGTCAACATCGTTTCGTACACCGTACGAACACCGTTTTTATTGCGGACACAAAACGATGTTGCGATAACTCGCAAACAGTGTTACACCTTTGGTGTAAACGATGTGATGCTTCGCATCAATGATGTTGCACTTCGTGCAAAAGACCGTTATAATCAAGCCTAGGTGATAGAAATGAATGAAGATAAACTTTCCGACTTATCAATGCAATTATCAGTTGATGTTCTTAATTTGGTTAAAGAACTTCGTCTTAGAAAAGAAACTATTATTTCAAATCAAATTGGTAGAAGTGCAACGAGTATTTGTGCAAATGTAGCTGAAAGTAAATATGGTCAAAGCAGAGCAGATTTTATTTCAAAGTTAGAAATTGCTTTAAAAGAAGCAAGTGAAACAGGTAAATGGTTAGAGC
>JAXKHT010000034.1:0-39643 GCA_036549705.1 Acutalibacteraceae bacterium
AAGATGTAGTTGTTCTTCATTCTTTAGAGGGCTTTTCAATAGAGGAAACTGCTAACATTCTTAAAATATCAATTTCGGCTACAAAAATGCGATTATCTCGTGCAAGAAATATTTTGCAAACATTAAGGGGGGAGTAAAGGGATGTTTACTGATGAAGAAATACAAGTTTATAGGAGTGTAAAAGCACCTGTTAACTTGCGTGAAAAAATAACAAAGCCACGAAAAAAGCCAAGGAAAATATTTTATTTTTCTAGTATAGGTGTTGCTTGTTTTATTTTAATTATTTTTGGTTTTGTTATTAATAATCAGAGTAATATCGTGGTAAATGGGCAAATACTTAATGATAGTATTGTTTTTTATGATACATCGGTGTCTAAAAGTAGAGCTGTTTCCTCAAAAGTTTCTATTCCTATAGAAATTAATGCTTTGCACAGTACAGAAGTGTCTGTATCACAGGGGTTAATTAGCCTTGAGGGTTCAAATCCGTCAAAGGAAATTGTTATATCTTCTTCATCAACCATTTGGTGGGAGATTACCCCAAATGAAACTGACAACCTTTTTGAAATGCGTATTTCTAATAATAAAGGTGTTGAAAAAGTTACTCTAAAATATGAAAATACAAAAATAACAGCAACAAAGGAGAAATTAAAATGAAAAGATTTATGGCAATTATAATGTCCGCACTAATTATGGTTTCAATGGCAGGCTGTGGTGGCAGTCAAAATACTACAGGTGACACAAACGCTACAGAAAGCACAAGCAGTACAAGTGCTACAGAAAACGCTAGTAGCAACAGCGAAAGTGCTGACAGTGATGTTTCTGCTGATGCAACAGTTGGTGAAAAATTGTTGGCTGACTTTAAGGCTGATACTACAGGCACAGCAGAGGAAATTGCAAACCGTTTGATAACAAATGAGATTATTGAGTTTGCAGGTATGGCAACACCTGTTGAAGAGGGCTTGTTAAGCGGTTTTGATAATGCAGAAATCAAAGGCTTTAAAGAGGGTGTAATGTTTGGACCAATGATGGGTTCTATTGCATTTGTTGGTTACATTTTCGAGCTTCCAGAAGATGCAGATGTAGAGGCGTTTAAGACAACACTAAAGGATTCTGCAAATCTTCGTTGGAATATTTGTGTAGAAGCTGAGGAGCTAGTTGTTGAAAACGAGGGTAACAAGGTATTCTTCCTAATGTGTCCTAAGAGCTTTGAACAGTCAGAAACTGGAGATGACGGTGCTGTAGCAGACGATATGGGAATAGCTACAGACGATATGATTCCTGCTGAAGATGGTATAACATTAGAATAATAACAAATGACTTGGCACGGCTTTTTGCCGTGCCATAGGATTTATAAGGAGAAAAAAGTGCTATTTTCAAGTATTCCGTTTTTATTTTACTTTTTGCCCTGTGTCTTGCTTCTTTACGCAATATCTCCTAAGAAAGTTAAAAATTTCACACTGTTAATTTGCAGTTTGGTGTTTTATGCTTGGGGTGAACCTAGGCTGGTTCTTCTTATGCTGTTAACAGTTTTTTCGGGATATTTACTGGGGTTGCTTACAGAAAAATATAACAAATACAAAAAGGTATTTTTAGGTTTATCCGTTGTTTTAAGTTTGGGCTTTTTAGGCTATTATAAATATGTAGATTTTTTTATAGAAAATATAAATGCAGTAACAAATCTTTCAATTCCGTTGCTTAATGTGGCTTTGCCTATTGGAATTAGTTTTTATACCTTTCAGCTGTTAAGCTATAATATAGATGTTTATCGTGGTGATGTACCGGCTCAAAGGAATTTTATAGACTTGGCTGCGTATATATCTTTGTTTCCTCAGCTTATTGCAGGCCCTATTGTTCGTTATAGTGATGTTGCAAAACAGCTAAAAGAGCGTACCCACAGCTTTGAAAAGGTATCGGTGGGTGTTCGTCGCTTTGTTATAGGTTTTTCCAAAAAGATATTAATAGCCAATACCTTGGGAGAAATATGCGAGATATTTAAAGGCTCCAACGATAAAAGCGTAATGTACTTTTGGCTTTATGCTATTGCTTTTGCGTTGCACATTTATTTCGACTTTTCTGGTTATAGTGATATGGCTATTGGTTTGGGAAAAATCTTTGGATTTGATTTTGTAGAAAACTTTAATTATCCATATATATCAAAAAGCATAACAGAATTTTGGCGTAGATGGCATATATCTTTAGGCTCTTGGTTTAGAGATTATGTGTATATTCCACTTGGTGGGTCAAGAGTAGGTAAAGCCAGATTGCTGATAAATATTCTTGCAGTATGGATGCTGACAGGTTTTTGGCATGGTGCAGAGTGGAATTTTATTATATGGGGGCTTTATTTTGCTGTTTTGCTTGTTATTGAAAAAAACTTGTTATTAAAGTGGTTAAATAATTCAAAGGTAATTAGCAGGATATATGTGTGTTTGCTTGTAATTATCAGCTTTGTTATATTTAACGCAGGCTCAATGAAAGAAGCCTTTGATTATATAGGTGGTATGTTTGGTGTAGGAAATTATCCTTTAATTTCAGCAGAAGCAATTTTCTACCTAAAGGATTACAGTTTAATTTTATTGTTAGCTTTAATTGGCTCTACACCAATTCCAAAGGAAATAGCCTTAAAGCTGAAAATCACAAAATGGCTAGAGCCATTTGTGTTGGTGGCATTATTGGCAATATCAACAGCCTATTTGGTTGATGGTTCCTTTAATCCGTTTTTATATTTTCGTTTTTAAGGGGGGAGCAAATTGAAAATTCAAAAGTATTTGACAGTTGTTTTATGTGCCTTATTCATTTGTGTGTTTTCATTTTGGTGCTTTTTTGTAACCACTCCCGACTATTCAGAAAGTGAACGAAGAATGTTGGCTAAGTTTCCTAAAGTTACTTGGCAAAGTATAGAGTCAGGAGATTTTGCTAAAAAGTTTGAGGAATATACTACCGACAGATTCCCCCTGCGTGATACTTGGCGAGGCATTAAAACCTATACAAGGTTAAATCTTTTTTTACAAAAAGAAAATAACAATGTTTTTGTAAAGGACGGTTATATTTCAAAAATTGAATATCCACTTAATACAAAAATGCTGGATTATGCAATTTCTTTGTTTACAAAAATACAAGAAAAACATTTACAAGAAAATGATGTTTATTTTGCTATAATACCAGATAAAAATGAATATATTGCAGATTTGAAATTTGATTATAACCAGCTGGAAAAATATATGTATAATGGACTGGATTTTGCCACTGGAATACAGCTAAACCAACTGCTGTCTGCCGAAGATTATTACTACACAGACAGTCATTGGCGACAGGACAAAATTACAGATGTAGCCCAGCATATAGCAAAGTGTATGGGAACTGATATTCCAACTGATTATACAAAGCATAAATTAGAAATTCCTTTTACAGGTGTTTTTGCAGGACAATTAGCCTTAAATTGTCAGCCGGATACTATAATGTATCTTACAAATGATGTTATCAAAAATTTTCAGGTAACAGGGGCTAATGCAGTGTATGATATGAAAAAAGCAAAAGGTAAAGATACCTATGAGTTTTTCTTGTCTGGTAATCAGCCACTTGTGACAATTACCAATCCTAAAAATACTAATGGTAAAAGGTTAATTGTTTTTAGAGATTCCTATGCTTCCTCCCTAATGCCACTTTTGGCACAGGGGTATTCAGAGGTAACAATGGTGGATTTAAGATATATGAATTCTCAACTGCTGGATAAGTTTGTTGATTTCTCTAATGCACAGGTGTTGTTTTTATACAGTTCCACAATACTAAATAATTCAACTTCAATGAGATAGCAACCCCAAAAATTGCTACCCCAAAAGCTAAGGGCAATACTGTACATATACCACCCAAGTGGCTATGTACAGTATTGCCCTGTATAATGTGTTTTTACTTTAATGTAATTCACTTTTCTTAAATATAAATAATCCCATAAAATAAAAGAATAAAATTAATACAATAGATACCATTATACATATTGTAAACCATATATTAGAAAAATCTCCTGCAAGGGCGTACTTTATTGCACCTGAACCCAAAACAGAGCTAATGGTAGTTTCTGTTGATGTTATTTTATATTCATCGAAAATTACTATTATGTTAGAGGCTATTAAACCAAACCAGCTTACAGAAAGGCTAACAATAATATTTTTTAAGGCAAGTGCAGTAAATGCAAAAAACATTAAAAAGGCTAATAAACACAGCTCTACTGCAATAATTTTCAAAACTGCAATTTCGTTACCTTGGTTTGAAAGCTGATAGTTAATGGTAAGGTTAGACATAACCAGTGTAATAATAAGCTGTATGTTGAACATTATAAAGCCAAATAATACTACAACCAAGGCTCTGCCTGTATACACTTGATAACGGTGGTGTCCGTTCATTACCTCGTAATATAAGGTTTTACTACGGTAATCGTTACAAATAAAAATACTTATAAAAACAAATATTACAGCCAGTCCCATAATGGAAACGCTGTCTAGTATGCCTTTAATATCTACATAGGTTGCGGAGGTTGTAGATGAAAGCACTAAAAGGAAAGGGAATGCTATGGATAAAATAAAACAATAAAGTGTTACCCTGCTTTTTATTATTCGGTAAAACATAGCTTTGCATATATTAATCATTTCTTAGTCGCCTCCATAAGTGAGATATAATACTGCTCCAATGTCATAGTTGACTCAAATAATTCATATATATATATACCGTTGCTGTGTAATTCTTTGGATATGGTAGGAATATGAGGCTTTCCTAAAATGCACAATTTATTGTCTTGTATTTTATAGCTATTGCCCAGCTTTTTCAAAACAGCTTCAGCCTTTTTGTTATCGGAAGTATCCAGTGTGAATTTCACATCACATTCTTTCATTAGGTCATTATAGTTAGTTTGTTTAATTAAATGACCTTTGGACATAAATATGTAATCTGTAACTGTAAGAGAAAGCTCAGAAAGAATATGGCTGGAAATTATAATGGTAACCCCTAATTCTGTATTCAGCTTTTTAATAAGGTTACGCATTTCTATAATTCCCTGTGGGTCAAGACCGTTTATTGGCTCGTCTAATACCAGTACATCTACCTGTTCCAGCATAGCTATTGCTATTCCCAGTCTTTGACGCATACCTAAAGAAAACTTATCTGCTGTTTTCTTTCCTGTGTTTTCAAGATTAACCAGTTTAAGCACCCTGTCTATAGATGATTTATCTTTAATTCCTCTTTGCAATCTTTGCAAATTAAGATTTTCATAGGCAGTTAAACTTGGAATGTGGTATGGTGTTTCTACAATAAAGCTGAATTTCTTTCTAGCTTCTGTTAAACTTTTTTTGTCACTGTTGCCATAAAAAGAAATTGTGCCAGATGTTTTAGCAATAAGCCCTGCCAGCATACGAATAAGTGTTGTTTTACCTGCACCGTTTTCTCCTATTAGTCCATATATGCCACCTTTTTTTATGGTAAAGGACATATCTTTAACTGCGTTAAAATCTCCATAGGTTTTAGTAAGGTTAGAAACCTCAATAATATTTTCCCCCATACACTTCATCTCCTTTTTTCAAAATAATTTGGTTAAGCTTTTTAATGGTATTAATTTTGTTACACAGGTTACCTACAGCAGGTTTTATACAATTTTTACGTTGTTTGCAAAATTATTCAACCACTGGATTTTGCCCAGTGGTTGAATAAAAATTAGTATTATTAAGATTTTTTCATTAAGCCGAATACAAAGCCAGCTGTTGAAATAAGTGCCAAAAGTAAACAACCTATAATAAGAATAGATACTGTAAATTTATTTTCTGTAGCATCTATGCATATATCAGAGTATATAGCAGAAGCCTCAAGCTGTTCTTCTCCTACCTCGGCTATACATTCTAAATAATACTGTCTTATTTTTGCTGATGGTGTTTCCAGTCTGCCTACAAACTGTAGGTTACATTCGCCTTCCATACTGTTGTCAAGCTTTTCAATATCATTATTATCCTTTACTGTTAAAGAGATAATAGAGTCATCTTCCAGCTTTACTATGTAGTGGTTGTCTTTACCCATAGGAATTATTCCGCCCAGCATATGGTCTGTGTATGAATAATTACCATAAACCTCTTTAATATTAACTTCTACAAAATCATTTTTCTGTAGAGTTCCATTTGATAAAGCTTCGTTAAATATTTTGGCATTACCAAAAAGGTATCCGGCATCTTGTGTAAGAAGAAATATAAAAAATCCCCAGAATGCTATCATTATAAGTACGGATTTAATTTTACTGCCTGTGATTTTCATATTGCCCATAAAAATTCCTCCTAAAAATTAAAAGATTAATATTATTATATCATAATATGGGGTTATTTTCAATAATTGTTAAATCTTTGTCTTATGGTACATATCCTTTTAATTTTGTCAATGGTATATTTTCACTAATAAAATGTTTTATTTTGTGCGAATGTCCAAACTTATAATTATTGTATAAATTTTCTTAAAATTTATTGACATAACAATAATTTTTTGTTAACATTATATTAATAAGTAACGTCCCCCTACGTTACAATAAAAGAGACGAAAAAATAAGAATTAAAAAAGAAAGAGGAGATTTAAATGAAAAAATTCAAACATACCTTGTCGGCATTAATGGTGGCAAGCATTTTTGCGTCTGCTTTTGCTGTAACATCTGCACAAGCCATAAGTAGACCAGACAACCTTAGTATTTCAGATATTACATATCTGCAGAAGGGCATTGCCGGACTTATTAAATTAGACAAAGAAACAATAAAAACCTATGATGTAAATGGTGACGGAGAAATAACAATCAACGAGGTTACATATTGGCAAAAGGTTCTTGTAGGACTGGAAGACCCAGAAGTAATGCCTGCTTGTGTTTCACTTAACCTAAGAAAAGTAACACTTGGTGTAGGTGAAACTGTTAAGCTGTCAGCAAGTAGTAACCTATCTGACTTTTGGGTAGCTTATTCTTCCAGTAATAACAGCGTGGCAACAGTTGCTGCAAATGGTACAGTTACTGCAAAGGCAACAGGTACAGCTACAATTACAGTAACTACAGAAAATGGTTTAAGAGAAACCTGTACTGTTACTGTAAATAAAATGGCTACATCTGTTTCTCTTAACAAATCAAGTATGACATTAGGTATAGGAGAAAGCTATAACCTTGCTGTAACTATTCCAAGCGATACTGTGGCTTATAAGAAAACAGCTACAACCAGCAATTCATCAGTTGCAACAGCAACAATTTCTGATAATACTTGTAAAGTAACTGCAAAGGGCGAAGGCACTGCAACTATTACAGTTAAATTATCAAATGGCAAGCAGGCAACCTGTAAGGTTACTGTAAAGAAGATGGCTACATCTGTTACCCTAAATAAAACATCTTTAACATTAGGTGTAGGAGAAACCTTTGACCTAAATTCATCAATACCAAGTGGTACAGCTGCATATTATAGAGATTTCTATTCTAAAAACACAGCAGTTGCTACTGCTACAAAAAGTGGTGGAATTGTTACTGCTGTTGCACCTGGTACTACTACAGTGTACGTACAGCTAAAAAATGGTGCTGTTGCAAACTGCACAATAACAGTAAAGAAAATGGCTACAGTTGTTTTACTTAACAAGACTTCATTAAGTCTTGATGTAGGCAAAACATATACTCTTACAGCATCTATTCCATCTAGTACAGCTGCATACTATAAAACATTTACTTCCAGCGACACAAGCGTTGCTACTGTAAATTCCAGTGGTGTTGTAACTGGAAAAGGTGCTGGTAGAGCAACTATTACAGTAAAACTAAATAACGGAAAATCCGCAAGCTGTACTGTTGTAGTAAACCCAGATGTAGAAACAGTAGAAAGACAGTTGGAAGCTCTTATAAACGAATACAGAGAATCAAAGGGATTAAAGGCTCTTTCTACAACCGCTGCATTACGCAACGCAGCAGGTAAAAGAGCAACAGAGGCTTCTACATACTTTAGCCACACAAGACCAAACGGTACAAGTTTTTCAACTGTACTAAACGAGTATGGTATTAAATACACACTGGCTGGTGAATGTTTAGCAGGATATTCCAGCGACCCTGTAGCTACATTAACTCAGTGGAAAAACTCCAGCGGTCATAACGATATTTTGTTGAATAAAAATGTTACTCATATGTCAATAGGTTGCGAAGAGAAGGACGGCTTTTTTTATTGGATTTATATTACAATTAAGCAAGACTAATTAAACAACAAAAGCATTGCCAAGTTCTATTAAAGAGTTTGGTAATGCTTTTTGATTTGTACTTGCTATAGCATAAAATGTAGTTTGTTTTTTAATTAAAGTATGGTATACTATAGGTTGAAGGTTAGTATTAGTGGCTTGTACAATATTAATTAATCACCATATATATTGTTAGGTGGTTAATTGAATGATAAGTTTTATAAGTATGGTGACAATATATTATTTTATATAAATTAAGGAGGTTTTCGCTGTGAACGAAATGCAAATTACAGATAACGGAATAATTAAAATAGCTATTGAAAAATATAACAAAAATGCAAATGATTTATCTTTGCTAAAGGTTATTAAAAGTGCTGTTATTAAAATGGACCAAAACGGAAGAATGTTAGTGCCTGTAGAGGCAACCCCAGAGGATTTGAAAAGATTGGGTGTTGAAAACGCTGTACAGGGTGATGTAATAACAACAAATAAGGATTTTCAATTTAAGCTACGCACACTTACTATGAACGGTGGTGGCACTGCGTTAGCTGCCTTTACAGATACAGAAGAAATTGCTAAAGGTGCTTCTACCTACACAATTTCTTGCACAATTTATCAGCTTTTCAAAACTGTTACAGAGGCTGAGGGCGTTGTTGGTTTGCTTATAAATCCTTGGGGTAAGCCTTGTATGTTGCCTGTTGAAATTGTTAAAAAAATGCTTGCAATGTATCATAACCCTATGAATCAAAGCCAAATTTATTTTGAAAAGGGTGACATTACCCAGCTGGACTGCGATTGCATAGTAAATGCAGCTAATAACAGCCTGCTAGGTGGCAGTGGAGTTGACGGTACTATACATAAAGCAAGTGGAAAAGAGCTTTTGGAGGAGTGTCGCACATTAAATGGCTGTGAAACAGGGCAGGCAAAAATTACAAAAGGCTATAATTTACTTGCACCATATGTTATCCACACAGTAGGCCCTGTTTATAGTGGCAGTGAAGAGGACAGTAAACTTTTGGCAGACTGCTATAAAAACGCCTTAGATTTAGCAAAGGATTTTCAATTACATTCTATAGCTTTCCCTGCTATATCAACAGGAGCATATGGTTATCCTGTAAAGGAAGCCTGTGCAATAGCTTTAACTTCAATTACACAATGGCTTAACAACAACACAGATTACCAAATAGCTGTAATAATGTCTTGCTTTAATGATGATGTTTTGCAGGCTTACCAAGAATACGTTGCTATTCTTAACAGTCAACAGTAATTTGTTAATAGATTTATAAAATAATATTTAATAAAAATTAAGGGACAACGCATAATCTATAAACAGGAAATGCATTGTCCTTTTTGATATTATACTACGCAAACACCCCTACTACCAACAAGTATATTACAGGTATAAACAGGCTTGGTAGCATATTAAGTGGATATAGATTTTTTATTTTTAGTATGGATAAGCCAGAGCTGGTAATTAGAATTCCACCCACAATAGACAGCTCTGTCATTATGTCAGCAGTTATAACAGAACCACACAGCAAAGTCAGCAAATATATACTGCCCTGCCATAAAAATAATACAGGTGCAGCCAGTGCCATTCCTATGCCATAGGTGGAGGCAAGTGCCATAGAGGTAACAAAATCCAGTGTTGCGTTTGTAAATAAATATGTATTGTCACCTTGTAAAGCACTTTGAACAGGCCCTAAAATAGATAAGGTGCCTATGCAATATAGAAGTATTCCTGTGGAAAGACCTTCGCTTAATGAGGAGCCTGAATTTTCACCCTTAAAACGGTCAATCAGTTTATCAAACTGCTTTTGTAAATCTAAAATATATCCTAATAAACTGCCTAAGGCTAGGCTGACAATAAACAAAACAGGATAATTACTTTTTGGCATATTAGTTACTGTTGCATTTATTCCCAGCATTGTTGCTGCCAATCCCATTGCGTTAAATAATGCCTGTTGGTATTTGGTGTTTATTCCCTTTTTTAGCAGAGTTCCCACAACACTGCCTGCTAATATTGTTGCTGTATTAACTAATGTGCCTAACATAAAGCGTATCTCCTAAAAAATGTACTGTTTGGTAAAGTTCGTTAACATAATTCTACCATAGTAATTATAGCTAAAAAAGTGTTGTTTGTATAGGTACTATTACCATATTAATTAAAGGGATTTTCATTAGTAGTTGTATGAAAATATACCTTGCTTTTCTGTATAACAAACACTGTTGTGGTATAAATAATTTTTTATAAAATTTGGAAAAATAAAGAAAATCTGTTATAATAAAACAATGTGTAAATGTTTTTATCAGGAGGTATATTTATGAGTATTATTTTTGATGCACATGCTCATTATGATGATGATAAATTTAATGAGGACAGGGAACAGGTTCTTGAAACCTTACCACAAAAGGGAGTTGGCTGTGTTGTTAATGCCGGTGTAGATATTGAAACCTCTAAATGGGCATTAAATTATTCAGATAAATATAATTATATGTATGCAACTATAGGTATTCATCCAGAAAATGCAGATAAAGTAACAGAAGATTATTTAGTACAGCTTGAGGAAATGTCAAATCATAAAAAGGCTGTTGCTATTGGAGAAATAGGCTTGGATTATTATTGGGACGATGTTCCAAGGGATATACAGAAAAAGGTTTTTATAGAACAGATTCTTTTGGCAGAAAAGCTAAATATGCCTGTTGTTGTACACGACAGAGATGCCCATGGTGACACAATGGAAATTTTGCGTAAATATAAACCAAAGGGATTGGTGCATTGCTATTCAGGCAGTGTTGAAATGTGCAAAGAAATAGTAAAGTTGGGTATGTCTATAAGTCTTGGGGGAGTAGTAACCTTTAAGAACGCTCGCCAAAGTGTAGAGGTTGCAGAGTATATTCCAATGGATAGACTTTTGTTGGAAACAGACGCACCTTATCTTGCTCCTGTACCTTTTAGAGGAAAGCGAAATGATTCCTCCAATATAAGCTATGTTGCTATGAAAATTGCTGAAATAAAGGGCATAACAAAGGAAGAAGTATTACGAATAACAACAGAAAACGCTTGTAAATTATATAATATTACCTTATGATTAAAATTCTTAAATGTGATAGAATAATATCAAGATGTTTTGCTGTAATTTTAGCGTTATTTATCCTTGTGTTTGGGATTAATTGCAGTGCTATGGATTTGTTGCAAGGCTCTGTAAAGGTTGATTCTCAGGTGGTTAAGAATAGATTGTTTACTGTTAAATTACAGGCACAGTGCAGTAAAGCTGTAGGTGTGGTTATGTTTACCCTTGAATATGAGGGAGATATAGAATTTAGAAAATGTACAGTTAATGACAACAGCGTTGGAACAGTACAGTTTGTAAATAACAGTGGCAAATTAGTTGCAATGTATGTAAACACCTGTGGTATAGATATTAGCCAAACAACCGCTTTAATTGATGTTACATTCAAGGCTGGCAGTTCCCTTTCTAATGCAAAATTTAAGGTGAGTACAAAATATTCTGCCTCGGCTGATGAAATGGAGCTAAATGACGCAAATGGTATTGAGTATACTGTTGAAATAGTGGATAAAATAAACAACAATTCTAATGCAACGGCTAATCAAATTGGTACAGGAACAGAGAAAACCACCAATAATAAAGAAAATAAAAAGGAAAATGATAAGGAAAATAATACACCAAACTCCAATTCAAATGCTTTTGACAATAAAACAGAATGGGAAAATCCCAGCAATTTGCTTTCACCTACAGAAGAATTAAAAGACAGCTTTTTGATTGCAGATTCACAAAATAATAGCACAATGATTTTTATTGCAGGTGGAATATTTGCCCTGACAGTTGTAGTTGTTGTGTTTATAGGATATAAATTTGGCAAGAAAAGTGGAGCAGACTCCAAAACAATAGATAAGAAAAAATAGTATAATAATATAATAAAGCCATAGCAGTTTGCATAAGATTTTGCTTACTGCTATGGCTTTAGTTTTGTAAAATTGTTAAATTGTCGAAAAGTTGACAGTTTTTATTGCGGAATACCTGCAAGAACCTCTGCAATTACCTCTCGCTCGTCTAAATGGTGCTTAACACCGTTTATCTCTTGGTAATCCTCGTGGCCTTTACCAGCCAAAACTATAATATCGCCCTCTTTACCGTTATGTATAACCCATTCTATAGCCTTGCGACGGTCTATAATTTCTACATACTCGCCGTTGGTTTTCTTTATGCCTGTTAAAATGTCATTAACTATTGCCTGTGGGTCTTCGGTTCTTGGGTTGTCTGATGTAATTACAGTAAGGTCAGCTAAATTTCCGGAAACCTCTCCCATACTAAAGCGTCTGTCACGAGAACGGTCACCACCACAGCCAAACAAGCATACCAAGCGTTTTGGGTTGTATGCTTTTAAGGTTGTTAGCAGGCTTTCTAATGCCATTGCGTTATGTGCATAGTCTATCATTAGGGTAAAATTGTCAGAAACTTTTACCATTTCTATTCTGCCCTTTACATTAGCTTGTGTTAATGCCTTTTGAATTACAGGGATTTCTATGCCAAAATAATTGCATATTGCTATTGCTGTAAGTGAGTTATATACGCTGAATTTGCCAGGCAGATTAATCTCTATATGAGAATTTAAATCCCCTGTTATATCATACTCAACACCAAGTACACCGTTAGCAGTAATTAAATTGGTATTACTCGCCTTTAGTGTAGCATTGTCTGAAAAACCATAGGTGCATATTGGACAGGCACAGCTGTTAATAATATAGTCTGCGTGGCTGTCATCTTTGTTAATAATGGCATATTTGCATTGCTTAAATAATAAACTTTTACAGTACAGGTAATCTTCAAAGTCTTTATGCTCGTTAGGACCTATATGGTCAGGCTCTATGTTAGTAAAGATACCAACCTCAAATGTAAAACCGGCTGTTCGGTGCAACATTAAGCCCTGTGAGGAAACCTCCATAACAACACAATCGCAACCATTATCAAGCATTTCTCTAAAATATTGTTGCAAAATATAGGATTCTGGCGTGGTGTTGTTTGCTTTTATGGTTTTCTCACCAATAATAGTTTCTATAGTTCCAACCAACCCACATTTGTGTCCTGCATTTTCAAGTATAGATTTAACCAAATAGGTTGTTGTGGTCTTACCTTTTGTGCCTGTAATGCCAATAACTTTTAATTTTTCAGCAGGGTTGCCAAAAAATTCTGCCGAAATACAAGCAAGTGCATATCTACTGTTGGCGACCTTTATTAAGGTTACATTTTCAGGTGCATTCACTTCTTCCTCTACAACAAGCACCGTTGCACCCTTTTCAACTACCTGTTTAGCAAAGGTGTGTCCGTCTACAACAGCACCCTTAACGCAAACAAAAAGAGAATTATCTGTAACTTTTCTTGAATCGTAAGCAACGCTGTCAATTTCTTTGTCAATACTGCCCTGTAAGCAGGTGTAATCTAATTTTTTAAGCAAATCGGTTAGCTTCATACTAAAGCATCTCCTTATATGTGGTTAATTAAGAGCAAAGATAAACGGTTAAATTATGAAAAAGTCTTTAAGTGTATTGCTCTATATCTATTGATAAATTTACAATATTATGCAGATGTTGTCAATGTGTTTGTTGTCGATAATTTTTAAGGAATATGGTACAAAAAGTGGAAAATAAATTAAATGATGTTGCCTTAAAAACCAACTTCAAAATGCATATTTGTAAATTTTTGTGCAAAATAATAATAATAGCCAATAAAAGGGCATAATAAGGCATATATTGCTAATTTTATTAAATTTTGGTTGTTTATTATGCACATAAATTATAGCGTAGAATGAACAATATTAACAAAGGGTTTAGGGTTAATTTAAACAAAACTAAAAATTAAATTTGTGCATATGGTCATAGTTGTAAAAAAATAATGTGCAAAGTAACCAAAATGATTGAGTTGATTATATTAATATAACTAAAATGGCTAAAATCAGTTGCAATTAACCAATGTATATGCTATTATAACAACAGTAGTTATGGCATTTGTTTTAACTGTCTAATTACGGCAATTTTACAGTTTTTACAACTGTCTAAGAGGTAAAGATTTTTTATTCTTAATTAAAAGAAAGAGGGAAAAAGACAATGTTTAGTAAAACAAAGAAGGCTGCTGGTATTCTTCTTGCAGCTACAATGATTGCTACTGCTTTTGCAGGTTGTGGCGGTGGTGACACAACAGGTACATCAAGCACACAGGGCGAGGCTCCTACAGACGCAGCTTCAGCTGCACCACAGATAAAGGGTGTTACAGTTGATGAGATGCTTGCTAACTATGAGAATTATCTAGGTGATGAGGGTACAACTACAGAGGCTAAGCTAACAGTTTGGGCTCCATCAGATGCTCTTGAAACATTCCAGAAGCAGTGTGACGATTTCGTTGCAGCTTGTGCTAACAGAAAGATTTCTATTGAAGTTAAGGCTCAGGGTGAGGCTGACGCAGCTGCTAACTTGATGAATGACCCAGACGCATCTGCTGATGTATTTGGTTACGCTTCTGACCAAGCTTCAAAGCTATATCCAGGTGGATTCGTTGCTGAGGTTAACCCAGCTTATGCTGCATCAATTAAAGAAACAAATATGGAAGGTGCTGTAAGCGTTGCTACAAATGATGATGGCAAGCTAGTTGCTTTCCCAGAAACAGGTGACAACGGTTACTTCGTTTACTATAACAAGTCTAAGATTACAGAAGAGCAGGTTAAGTCTCTAGAGGGTATTATGGAGGCTTGTAACGAGGCTGACGCTAAGTTTATTATGAACATCGGTAACGGTTACTACGGTTGTGTAATTCCTCTAACAGCTGGTGGCACATATGAGCTTGACGCTGATGGTTATCAGGTTCTTAACTATAACAAGGACGAAGTAGTTAAGACAGCTAAGGCTTTTGCTGATCTTCTAGCTAACGATCCTCATTTTGCTAATGACGAAACAGATAAGGTTCTTGCTTCTCAGCTAAGAAGCGGTAAGGCTATTGCTGGTGTTTCTGGTACATGGAAGCAGGCTGCTATTAAGTCAGCTCTAGGCGACAACTTTGCTTGTGCTAAGCTGCCTACAATTAAGGTTGACGGCGTTGATAAGGATATTATCTCAATGTATGGTTACAAGCTACTAGGTGTTAACTCAAACTCTAAGTTCCCACTAACAGCTCAGGCTCTTGCTTATTACCTAACAGGTGAGAAGGCTCAGACAGAAAGAGCTCAGACTCTAGGTTGGGGTCCATCAATCCAGTCACTAGTTGACAGCGACCTTGTTAAGAATGATGTTTGCCTAAGTGCTGTTTATGCTCAGCAGAAGTTCTCAGTTCCACAGATTGGTCTACACGGTTCATTCTGGGATCCAACAGGTTCTTTTGGTGCATACATTGTAGAGAAGAAGAGCGACCTATCAGAAGAGGGTATTGCTAAGGCTTACGACGATATGTACACAAGCGTAACAGCTCACTAATTTATAATTAGTATAAATAATTAAGTAATTGTGCAAGCAGTCTAATTTATTATTAGACTGCTTGCGTATCGAAAAAAGTATTAAAGTCAAGGGAGTGGAATAATGAAATACATTGATTATGTACAGCTTAGTCCTCTTCAAAAGTTTACCTATAAACTAAAGACTTTCTTCTCATCAGTTCCTGGTGCTGTAGCTGGATTTTTTAAGGCACTGGGTAGTGGTATAGTTGCTTTCTTCTTAGGTGTTGGCAAATTCTTTAAGAATTATGCAAATGATTTTAAGAATGGTTGCATTACAACAAAGCTTTCATATTTAATTATGGGTGCAGGTTGTGCTGCTAAGGGTCAAATAGTAAAGGGTATTCTTTTCTTATTAACAGAGGTTGCTTTTATTGCCTATATGATAGGCTTTGGTGGACCATATTTGGCTAAGTATAGTACACTAGGTACTGTTCAGTCTGTTGGCTATTGGGCTGCAGATGGTACATATCAGAAAACAGTAGGAGATAACTCAATGCTTATCCTATTGTTTGGTACATTAACATTAGTAATTATCGCTTTGTTTATCTACCTATACTTCTTGAGTGTTAAGGTAGCAGTAAACTGTGAAAAGACAGTTAAGGCTGGTCATAAGCCTAACACATTTATGGAAGATATTAAAACATTGGCAGATGAAAAGTTCCATGTAACATTGCTATCTATTCCAACAACATTGGTTGGTTGCTTTACAATTCTGCCATTGGTATTTATGATATTAATTGCGTTTACAAACTTTGACGGAGAGCATCTTCCTCCTAACGAGTTATTTACTTGGGTAGGATTTACTAACTTCTCTAACATTTTTGTAGACAACCCATTGTATTCAGAAACATTTGGTAAGATTTTAGTATGGACATTTACTTGGGCAGTAGTTTCAACATTCTCTTGTTACATCTTGGGTGTAATTGTTGCACTTATGATTAACAAAAAGGGTCTAAAGTTTAAGGGCGTTTTCAGAACTTGCTTTGTAATGGCTATTGCTGTTCCACAGTTTGTAACACTTCTTCTAATGGCACAGATGTTGTCACAGGGCGGTGTAGTAAACGTTATTCTTGAGCAATTAGGGTTAATTGAACAGCCTATTAAGTTCTTAACAGACATCAGTAACCCAACAATGGCAAAGATAACAATTATTGTTGTTAACATTTGGATTGGTATTCCATACACAATTCTAAGTACAACAGGTATTCTTATGAATATTCCAGAGGACTTGTATGAATCTGCTCGTATAGACGGTGCTACACCAGTAGTTCAGTTTATGAAGATTACTCTTCCATACTTGGTATTCGTTACAACTCCTCAGTTAATTTCTACATTTGTAGGTAATATTAACAACTTCAATGTAATCTTCTTGTTAAGTGGCGGTGGTCCATCTAACGTAAATATGTATCAAGCTGGTGAAACAGACTTGTTGGTAACATGGCTATTTAAGCTAACTACTCAGCATCAGAACAATAACCTTGCTGCTGCAATTGGTATTATTGTATTTGTTATTTCTGCTTCATTGTCATTGATTACATTGAACAATACTAAGTCAGTTAAGGATGAGGGGGCGTTCTCATGATAAAAAGTTATAAAACAAGAAGATCTTTGGGTAACGCAGTTATATATGTGATTTTAACAATTTTGTCTATTATTTGGGTTCTTCCATTGGCATGGATTGTTATGACCTCATTCTCTGGTGAGGAGGCGTCATTTATTGACACTGTTATTCCAACCTGCTGGACACTTGACAACTATATTGAGTTGTTCACAAATACACAGGTGTTTGACTATCCAAGAGCATTCCTAAATACACTATTTGTTTCTATTTGCTCTTGTGTTATTTCTACATTCAGTGTACTTATGGTTTCTTATACTTTCAGCCGTTTAAGATTTAAGGCTAGAAAAGCATTTATGAATGTTGCAATGATTTTGGGTATGTTCCCAGGATTTATGACAATGATTGCCATTTACTATATTCTTAAAGTAATTGGCTTGTCAGAAAACATTGTTGGTCTTATTATTGTATATTCAGCTGGTGCTTCTTTGGGTTACTTTATATCAAAGGGCTTCTTTGATACAATTCCAAAGGCTCTTGATGAAGCTGCAACTATAGACGGTGCTACTAAAAACCAGATATTCTGGCAGATTATCCTTCCAATGTCTAAACCTATTGTAGTTTATACAATTCTTACAGCTTTCATTGGTCCATGGACAGACTTCTTGATGGCAAAGATGTTGCTTCGTACATCAACTGACCAATTTACAGTTGCTATTCTTCTATGGAATATGACAGATAAAGAGAAGGTTGACCAGTTCTTCTACAATTTCTGTGCAGGTTCAGTATTAGTTGCTGTTCCAATTACAGCATTGTTCCTAAAGATGCAGAAGTTCTATGTAGAGGGTATTACAGGTGGTGCTGTAAAGGGTTAATCCGTTTACAAAAACCAACAACCGTATATAATATTTACAAACTAAGAGGTGAAGGCAATGTCTTCACCTCTCTTTGTATATAAAGCATTTGAAATTTTTGGCAAACTGCTAAAGGTAGTTGCACAAAGCTTTCAAATGACTTAATATTATTTTAAGCATAATAGCTATTCTTATTCAAATCTTAAAAATAAATTTCTTTTTGTTTTGAAAAAACTATAAGGAGAGATGAAAATGCTAAAAAAATTAATAGCAGTTGCAATGGTTGCCACTATGCTTTGTTCAACTATGGCTGGTTGCAATAATGGAGTTAACAGTGACGGTACAGTAGAGCCTGCTTTGGCTTTGCAGTCTACTGATAATTATAGAAGCTTTTATCAAATATTTGTTTATAGCTTTTGTGACTCTAATAATGACGAAGTAGGCGATATTCCTGGTATAATTAGTAAGCTAGATTATCTAAACGACGGTGACCCAAGTGGTGGTGACGATATTGGTGTAGATGGTATTTGGCTGTCACCTATAAGTGAGTCTGAATCCTATCATAAATATTCAGTAGAGGATTATTGTTCTATTGATGATGAATATGGCACAATGGAGGATTTTAAGAAGCTTATTGACAACTGTAAAACTCGTGGTATTAATGTAATAATTGATTTTGTTGTAAATCATTCATCAAACAAGCACCCTTGGTTTGAAAAGGCTGTTGAAGAGGTTAAGGACGGAAAACTGGACGGTTATGCTAAGTACTATCATATTGTAAAAGCAGATGATAAGGTAGGAGATACTCGTTATCACAATATACCAGACACTGAATATTATTACGAGGGTGATTTCTCCCCAGAAATGCCAGACCTTAACCTTTCAAACCCAGATGTTAGAAATGAAATAAAGGATATTATGAAGTTCTGGCTTGATATTGGTGTGGCTGGCTTTAGACTGGACGCTATTAAGTACTATGATACTGGCGGAGATGACGGTCAGGAGTTCTGCAAGTGGCTTGTAGACACAGCAAGAGAACTGAAAGATGATGTGTATATTGTTGGCGAAAACTGGTCTGGAACCAGCACAATAGCCGATTGGTACACAACAGGTATTGATAGTCAGTTTAATTTCCCTATGAGTGAGGCTATAGGTCAGTTTGAAACAAGTGCAAGAAGTGGCGACGTAAAGAGATTGTGTAGATCTTTAAAGAACTGGGGAGAAACTATTAGAAAGAAGAACGAAAACGCTATAGATTGTTCATTCCTTTCTAACCACGACCAAGTAAGAAGTGGTGCGTCTTTAGCCAAAGACCTTGTTCAGCAAAAACTAGCAGCAATGTGCTATATGTTGGCACCAGGTAACTCCTTTACATACTACGGTGAAGAGGTAGCTTTGTTAGGTAGTACAGATAATGACGGTTCTTACCGTTTGCCAATGCCATGGGACGGCACAGAGTGGGAAAAAATTCATTTACCAAGTATTCCTTTCAGTGTAGCCGAGAATGCTGTTACAACAACAGTTGAAGAAGCAATTAAGGACGAAAATTCATTATTAAAAACCTATCAGCAGTTAATTAAATTGAAGCTACAAAATCCTGAAATTGCTCGTGGTAAAATTACAGATGTAATAGAAACAGAAAATAATTATGGTGCTGGATATGTTACAAGATATAATGGCAGTGGTGTTATTATATTCTACAATGGCAGTAAAACAGAAACTGTAACAACAGATATATCTAAGGATTACATCGACTACAAGGGAATTGTAGGACAGGTTACAGCTACTGGTCCAAATGCCGACGGTAAATATTCAAAAGCTACAATGAGTGGAACAACACTTACAATTCCGCCAGCAACAGTTGTTGTTATTAAATAATAGAGAATATGTAATGTTACCCCTATTGAAAGAAAGATAAATTTCAATGGGGGTGTTTCACTTCTAATTATTTTGCCTTGTAGTTATATTAGTTTTACCACAAAATATTAAAGATAACCCTAGGTTATATAATGAAACCCCTGCTATATTGTGAAAATAACATTAATTATTAAAGATAACCCTAGGTAATGTAATGAAAAACCTGCTGTATAGTGGGCATACCAAAATAATAAACTTCGGCTTTTTTAGTTTGTGACTTAGTATATTATGCAAATTTGCGTTATATATCAAGATAACCCAGCGTAATATTATAAAATACACCTTGAATATATCAAAAACTTTTTGAAAAACTCTTTTTTTACCCTATTTTTTCTAATCATAAATTAAAATTTTTTTCTTTTAATTCAACTTAAAATTCCATATGAAATTTCCTACTAAATGTAAATAATAATTGTTTTTGATTAAAAATTGTGAGTACAATATTCTTTTTCTTCTAAAAATAAAAAAATTTCAAAAAATAAAAAATCCCCTAGGGTCAGGGGTTGCTTGTAACGCTAAGTAATATGGTTTAATTGGCGTTGAAAGGAGGTTGAAGCTATGTCAGAGTACACAACAGGAGAAATGGCTAAGCTTTGCAACATAACAGTAAGAACAGTACAATATTATGACACAAGAAACATACTTGTGCCAAGCCGACTAAGTGACGGAGGCAGAAGACTTTATTCCGAAGAGGATTTACAAAAGCTAAAGGTTATATGCTTTTTAAGACAACTGGGCTTGTCAATTAATAGCATAGGAGAAATTCTTGAAGAAGAGTCCCCTGAAAATGTAATATCATTATTGTTATCACAGCAGATAAACAGCTTAGAAGAAGAAATTTCAGAAAAACAGCTACAGCTTAACAGTATAAAGGAACTGACAAAAGAGCTGAATGAGATTAACGATTTCTCTGTTAAATCTATATCAGATGTAGCGTACATAATGAAAAACAAAAAACAATTAAGAAAAGTTAGAGGAATTGTACTGGCAGTTGGCATTTTAATGGATATTGTTGAGGTTGCCACTTTTGTAATTGGAATAACCAAAGGTATATGGTATCCATTTATTATTGGAATGATTGCAGTAATCATTGCAGGTGTTTTAATCTCTGCTTACTATTTTAATAGTGTTAAGTATATTTGCCCACATTGCCACACGGTGTTTAAACCAAAATTAAAGGAAGCCTTTTTTGCATTCCACACACCAAAGGCTAGAAAATTAAAATGTCCAAATTGCGGACACAAGGGATATTGTGTTGAAGTTTATGGAGGAAAAGAAGAAAATGAAAACAACTAAAAAAGCGTTATTATTTTGTGTAGTTATATTACCTATTTCTGTACTTGCAGGTATATTTACTTATTTATATCAAATGGGTTTATACTCTGAAGAGTTTATAGCCGAATCAGCAGCAATGGTTGGCAGTGAAGAAATGTTGTTTGCAGTAACTGTAATACAGACCTGTGTATATGCACTTATCTTTGGATTTTTTGGATATATTTTGGCTGAAAAAGTTGGACTAATGAAAAGCTTTAAGTTTGAAAAAAGTACATTAATAAAAGCAACGCTGATAACATTGGTTACAGGTGTATTATTCAGCCTTGATTATTGGACTTTTGGTAGTGTAGAGCCTATGATTCAAACAGGAACAAAAGGCGGTCTTACATTATATGGTGTATTAGGTTCAATTTTGTATGGCGGTGTAATAGAGGAGATTTTAATGCGTCTATTCCTTATGTCGCTACTTGTGTTTTTGTTGTGGAAAATATTCTACAGAAAGAATACAACGGAAGAAATACCTACAAAAATATTCATTATAGCAAATATAATTATAGCAGTTGTATTTGCAATAGGACATTTCCCTGCAACAATAAGTCTGTTTGGTGGATTAAATCCATTAATAGTATTTAGAAGTCTACTATTCAATGGTGGCTTTGGTTTAGTTTTTGGTTGGTTGTATCGTAAGCACGGTATCCAATATGCAATGCTATGCCACGCTGGTACTCACATAGTATGTAAGATAATTTTACTATTGTTTATTTAATAAAATTTCAGTATATCATATTGCTATTAATACTAATGAATAAAATTTAGTGGTTAAATGAAGAGTAGTATAATAACTGTATAAAAGCCTGTCGCAAATTTTGTTTTTGCGACAGGCTTTATTTGTAACATATAATACATACTTTTGTATAATATAGCATTTGTATCTATATGAATTTTGAATAATTATTACAGTAGTGTTATTGGTGTTGTATTATCATATATATAACCGCATCAGGAGAATTTTCCTTTATATAATCCTCTACTGAAAGGCTGTTTCCTCTTATATCTATGCAATCCAACTGTTCAAATGGTAGTGACAAATATGGTGCAACAACACAGCCGAAGGAGTCCAAAATCAACACAGCTTTTTTACCATTCTTGACTTTATTGTTGGTCATTCTTATAAAATCGTGGTTACCACCCAAATATGTTGCATATGCAGTGTTGTCCTTATTTAGTATATTGTCAGGAGTTATGGCATCTTCAAATAACATAGTTTTTGCAAAATCGCCGGAAACCTTTGTTGAAGTATCTCTCATTTCTACAACATAATCTGTTTCAAATTTAGGTGTTATTACATCAAAATCATCTAAACCGCTGTATAATGCACCAATTCGTTTTCCTTGAGAGCCAAGGAAGCATTGTTCATAGGTTTTAATATTAAAATTTTCAATGTTAAACACATCAGTATCAAGGTTCCAATTAAGTGTTTGGTTAAGTTTGTTAACAATGTTTTGACTTACCCATATACCTGTTTTTGGCGTCCAGTGGTGGTCTGTTTTGAAGAATAAAGAATATTTATTTAAGTTTTGTTCCTTTATAACAGTTTGCAAATCTAAAATATTAATCCCATTGTTTTCAAGCTCTGGCTTTATTTTATTAAAATTTAAGCTGTGTGCGTAAGGATAAAAGTCTGGCAACAGTGTTTCATCTGTTGTATCCTTGCTTGCCTTATGTACATATAAAAGCTCTGAGTTAGAAGCGTCGCAGGTTGCCTTTAATTTAATAAGATAATCCTTTAATGATGTTAGGTCAATATCGGTATTTTGCTTAAATGTAAGATAACCATTGTCTAGCTTTAGCACCATACTAGATTTATCTGTATCGTCAATAAGATTTCTGCCTAATAAACGCTGAACACCACCGTATGCGTGTATAGAAGCATCGTGAAATGCAAAATACTGGCTCATTCGTCCTTCAAAAGACTTAAAGGCACTGCCTGCTCTTTGCAAAACATTACTTTCTTCAGGGGCATCTAAATAACCTCTAACTAATCCACCCAAAATTCTTGTTGGGTTAAGTGTAAAGGTTAGTATTCCACAAATTACAATAAATCCTACAAAAATAATGGCAATTATATTTTTGTTATTAAATTTTCTTTTCATAATTACCACCCCTTATTAAAAATTAAAGTAGATAAATGGATTGTATGTACCTTTTACAATATACACAACGCTAAGTAAAAATACTGCAAACAATACACAATATACAGCTGTTTGAGCAAATTTATTTTTAGAAATTTTGGTGTAAATAAGTTTTGTTAATGGGGTAGATGCTATTATAGCAATTATAAAGCATATTGCATTTTCTTTTAGATAGAATAGCCCTGTATTATCAACAACAATTCCTGTTCCACCAAACATAGCCCCAATATATGCAAAGGCATCTTGAATAGAGGTTGCTCTGAATATTACCCAGCCAATTATAACAAACAGCAGTGTGTAAATGTGCATTAGCCACTTACATTTATTATTTTTGTGTATGCCTGTAATTTTTTCAATAACAAGAAGAACAAAATATATTAAGCCCCAAACAATAAATGTCCAGTTGGCACCGTGCCAAATACCTGTAAGCAACCAAACACCAAAAAGATTAAAAATTAGTCTAACCTTGCTATTTACTCTGCTACCACCTAATGGGAAGTAGAGGTAATCTCTAAACCAAGACCCCAAGGATATGTGCCATCTTCTCCAAAATTCAGTAATAGATGAAGATATGTAAGGGTAATCAAAGTTTTCTAAAAAGTGAAAACCAAACATTCTACCCAAGCCAATAGCCATATCGCTATAACCGCTAAAATCAAAATAAATTTGAAATGTATATGCTATTGCACCAACCCAAGCAGAGGTTGCTGAAAGGCTATTAATATTTCCGTCAAAGAAAACATCTGCTACAACAGCCATAGTGTTTGCAAGTAAAACTTTTTTACCAAGTCCCACCATAAATCTAAGAACACCGCTGGAGAAGTCGTCAAAGTTTTCTTTTCTGTTGTTAATTTCATAGGCAACAGTTTCATACCTTACAATAGGGCCTGCTATTAGCTGAGGGAAAAAGGAAATATAAAGTCCAACATCTAGAATATTTTTTTGATATTGCTCACCACGGTAAACATCAATTACATAGGACATTGATTGGAATGTGAAAAAGGATATTCCAATAGGCAAAGCAATATTAGGTACTACAAGAGATAACCCAAAAAGCTGATTCATATTTGTAACCGTAAATGCCAAATACTTAAACACAAACAGTAAGGATAGGTTGATTGCAACCGATAAGCCCAAGGCTATATTGCTTTTTTTGTTTTTTTCGCCTTGTTTACCAATGAATAATCCAAAGCAATAGTTTATAAAAATGGATAACAGCATTATAAATACAAATAATGGCTCTCCCCAAGCATAGAAAAATATGCTGACAATGCACAGAAAAACATTTTGCAAATTTCTTTTGTTATTTAGCAGGGTGTAATATATTATTATTACAATGGGTAAAAAGCAAAACAAAAAGACCGCACTAGAAAACAGCACGAAAATTCACTACCTTTCCAAAATTATAATTAAGAATTATATAGGCTACTGTATTGTACCAATAAATATGCCCTATTATAAATATGAGTATATTGCAAATCTTTACTATTATAAGGCAATTATTACTAAAATACAAGGGTAATGAAAAATTTTGCAAATAACTATAAGATAAACAAAAAGCCTGTCGCAAATTTTGTTTTTGCGACAGGCTTTATCAACATTGAATGCTACACTTAATTAATAATGCTACTAAATTAGTGCAATATTTTATCAAAGAAAACCAAAAGATTTATTGTATAGAACAGTCTAGATAATCTTCCAATTCTTTTTCTTCCTTTTTCTTCTTTTCTTTAATTACAAGAAAAGCTGCAACAGTAGACGCAATAGCTGTTATTGTTGCGATTATTGCTATTGCAATGGCAAGCTTACTTTGACAATCGTTATTTCTTCTCATCATACATAATTACCTCCGTTATTATAGTGGTATGATATTATGATAACCAAAAAATTATAAAATGTCAATATAATTATTATTACAAATTACTACAAGACTCAATCAGCTTCTTAAATTCTGTAATAAGAATTTTGTGGTCATCTTCAGGATAATAAAAATGGCTTGAATTTTCCAAAATTGTTATATGAATGGCGTTGTTGGTTTCAAGTATTTTACAGGAGTCCATTGAAACAAGCTCATCTTTTTTTGATTGAAAAACATAGCAAGGTACAGAAAGCTGTGCTATGGAATCTCGTGTTTTGAAAATTTCACGAAACAACTCTAAATACCGTGGTATCCACCCAACATATTTTTCAGGCTTTGGTACTAGCTTAATACCATATACCTTTCGTGCAGTTCGTGCTACAAGGTCTTTTCTTCTGGTGGATTTCAAGAACATTTTAGCAGTGATATGAAATGCATCTGGTTTTACAAAGACTTTTAAAGGGGTTGCCAAAAGTATAAGGGTCTTTATCTTATCAGGTCTTCTTATCCCTTGTTGAATAGCAAAAAGAGTCCCCATAGAGTGTCCTACTATTATTATATGCTTATGTTCAGCACACAGCTTTTCTACCCACTCTTCCACCTGTGCTTGCCACTTGTCCATAGATGTTTTTGAAAAATCATCTATACCTTTTCCGTGACCATCAAGAAGTAAATTACATATAGACCAGTTGTGTGGGATTAGAGGAATAAAATTATTAAAAAAGTTTGGAGTACCTATAATACCGTGAATAAACAAAACAGCTGTATCTGCCGACGGTAAAATTTTAATAAATTCCTTATGTCTCATAAAAATACCCCCTGTCATTATATGCAATGGTTACCACAAGTTATTATTTTATTTCTAAAAACTTATCTATTCTAAATTATACCACATTTTTTAGCTTTAGGCAACGTTTAAGTTTTTATGTAGGTATACAATGGTATTATTTTATCGAATATGTTATACTATGTCTAGAGATAAAGCACTCTAAAAGGTTGATTATGGCAGTTTATAAAGAGTTCGGATACATCAAAATTGATGATGCACGAATTAATGAAGCTTGTGATGCTTACTTTAAATGGAAAGACTTAAATACTTACATTTCTAGTACTAGTCATAGAGGTATTAATATGCCTGATGCGATTAGTGAACCAATGGGTTGTTATTGTTTGGGATTGCTTTGGAATAGAGGAAAAGAAGTTGGCGATGCTACTGACCCAATTACCAAAAATAAAATTGAATTTAAAGCTACATCTCGTTTTGAGGGAGATTTATCTTCGTTTGGTCCCAAATGTACTTTTGATGATTTAGTGTTTCTTAGATTTAAGTTAGATGATAATCTTTTATATATTTACGATTTAAAAATAAACTCACAGGAGTTTGGAGAATATCCAGCTAATTTAAAAGAAACTATTCAAGACCAAAAGAACCAAGGTAGAAGACCACATATAAGTCTTCAAAAATTATTTGTAGATGCAAAAAATCTAAGTCCTGACATTATTTTTGATATTCGCAAATGTAAAATTATCAAGGATAACCGTTAAACTTATTGAAAGGTAGAGTGTTTTATCTCTATCTATTTAAGACTATATAATTGCAACACGCCGCAATTTATGTTACAATATTCTGAAGATGGGGTGATGATATGAATAAGTTGAAATGTGCATCTTTTTTTGCAGGCGTTGGGGGAATAGACAAAGGTTTTGAAATGACAAAAAGTTTTAAAACAATTTATGCTAATGAATATGACCCATATCCAGTTAAAACTTTTGAAGAAAATTTTAATTTGAAAGTAGATTGTCGAGATATAAACACTGTAAAAACAAGCGAAATTCCAAATTTTGATGTAATGTTAGCAGGTTTTCCTTGCCAAGCGTTTAGTGTTGCAGGATTACGAAAGGGATTTGAGGACGAAAAGGGTCGTGGTGTATTATTTTTTGAATTGGTTCGCATTATAAAAGAGAAGAAACCTAAAATAATTTTCCTTGAGAATGTAAAAAACTTAGTAAGCCATGACAACGGAAATACTTTTGCTGTTATTTTAGATGAATTAAATAAACAAGGATATTATGTGAAATTTGCTGTTTTAAACGCTATGGAGTGTGGGAATATTCCGCAAAACAGAGAAAGAATATACATTATTGCTTTTGATGATAAAGAAACATACAGGCGTTTTAATTTTCCGATGCCTATCAGATTGACTACTAAATTAGAGGATATTATTGATTTCAATACAATGATGGACGAAAAATACTATTATAGAGAAGGTAAATATAAAGGGGATATTTACCAGAAACTTGTGGAAGCTATGGATGATGACAGGGCTGTATATCAATGGCGAAGAAAATATGTGAGAAAGAATAAAAGCGGTGTAGTACCTACACTAACAGCTAACCAAGGTGAGGGTGGTCATAATGTTTGTATAATAAAGACAAAAAACGGAATACGAAAAATGACACCTCACGAATGTTTTAACACACAAGGTTTTCCAAAAGATTTTCGACTACCTAAGGATATGAGCGATTGCAGGCTATATAAACAGGCTGGAAATTCGGTTTGTGTTTCAGTTATTCATAGAATTGCAGAAGAAATTAAAAATGCGTATTTTAATATATAAAAAATCTCACTGCCTTTAGGGGTAGTGAGATTTTTATTGATATAGAATTAAAGTTCATAAGAATTGTTCATAACATAAAGCTGTTATAAACAATTAAATTAGCTTATATCGCCCAAATAAGTTAATACAAAAATTCTCTTTTCTCTAGAAAGTCAACATATTTTCCAATAAATCAAATTCATTATAGATATTCTATAAAATTCGTGTAACCAAAACAAATAATTATTCCAAACAGCTATTGACTTTCACCTTGCGTCATATAGTATACTTTATGTTGTGAGGTGATAGAAATGAAAATGCAAATTAAAGAATTTGCCCAGTTTGTGGGGGTAAGTGTGCGTACACTTCATTATTATGATGAAATAGGATTACTGGTACCTGCTTGTGTTGATAAGTATACAGGCTACCGTTATTATGACGAAAATTCTATAATGCGTATGCAAGAAATTCTTTTCTACCGTGAACTGGATTTTTCCTTAAAGAGCATAGGAGAGATTTTATCATCGACAAATTATGACACACAAAAAGCATTAAAGGAGCAGAAAAAATTACTTATTCTTAAAAAAGAGCGTTTGGAAAAACTTATTTCTGCTATTGATGAAGCTATAAAAGGAGAGAATATTATGAAAGCATTTGATAACAGCGAATTTGAAAAACAAAGGGCAGAGGTAAAAGAAAAATGGGGTAAAACTGACGCATACAAAGAACATACAGAAAAAACAAAGAATTATTCAAAGGATAAGTGGAATAATCTTGCTGACGAAATGAATGATATTCTAGCAGAATTTGCAGTATGTATGCAGAACGGCAAAAAACCTGATTCTACAGAAGTACAAAACCTTGTTAAAAAGTTGCAGAACCATATCACCAAGAATTACTATACCTGTACAAATGAGATTTTAGTAAATCTAGGTCAAATGTATGTTGCAGATGAACGCTTTAAGAATAATATAAACAAACACGCAAATGGCAATGCAGAATTTATATGCGAAGCAATAGAGATTTATTGTAGAAAATAGAAAATAAAAATTAATATTGCTAAACTGTATAACTGCGATTTTGAAATGATATTGATAAAGGACACTATACAAAACAATAAAAAAGCGTTGCAAACTGGGTTATATTCCCCAAAAATGCAACGCTTTTTTTATTATTAGATTTTAGTATTAATATTACTTTATATCTATATTAATGTTACCTGTTGCAGTTTTAATTTCACATCTGCCACCAGTTATAGTTTTTGGAACATTAATACTGCCAGTGCTGGTATCGGTAATAAATACCTTATCTGTAAGTAAAGTACCAGAAACCTTACCTGTGCTTGTTTTTACATAAATTTCATTTGCATCAGAGCCATCAAAAACAACATTACCTGTACTTCTTTTAATTGAGAGTTTATCTTTAGCAATAACATTATTTAAGACAATCTCGCCTGTGCTACCGTTTGATGTTAGGCTTTCACATTTAACATTTGTTAATTTGCTTACGCCTGTAGTAACATCAGCTTTAATGTCACCATTACATATTACATTAGAAATTGAAACGATACCTGTTGAAGCAGAAACATCAAGAGAGTTTGCAGATATATCTTCAACATATATAGCACCTGTGCTAGTGTGAATCTTAATACTGTCAGATGCAGAAGCGTTAACATTCATCTTGCCTGTGCTGGCAGAAATATTTATTTTTTCAAATTTGAAATCTGATGGTATTTTTACATCTCCAGTACTTTCGTTAATCAAAAGTGAGTTATATACTGATTTTGGAAGGTAAACTGTTAACTTTGGTTTCTCAAAATTTATACCAATATGTAAAGACCATCTTTCTTTATCTTCTAATTTGATATTAAGTGTATCTTTTTCAACATTAACAGAGTGTTTATTGTTCTCCTCTTCATAGCAATCTACTCTGCATTTGCCGTTATTAGTTACCACAAATGAAATATCGGCAGTTTCTGTATTTATAGAAATATTTTTGAAATCTTCCGTAATAACATAAGAATTTTCTACAAATTTGCTGGTGCTTAGCTTTGAAAAATCCCAGTTATTTGTTGCCAATACTAATACAAATAAAATTATGCCTATTACCACCAAGGCAGATGCTATAATAATCCAAATTGTTGTTTTACTCATTATAATTCCTCCTTCTTAATAAAACAGTTTTTAATCCAAATTGCGAATTTCTTTGTAAGTTGTAAAATACATTTTGATATTGCCTTGCAACCAAAGAACATAAATATGCTAAGACCTGCACAAATTAAACCTGCACTAAACAAACCAAGTGAAGTAAAAACATTACCAATAAAAAACGTAATAGCACTTGATAGTATACAAGCCAACGCACTTACTGCCAATGCCACAAATACAGACCACAAAGAAATTATTACAGCCCATAATGACACATAAACTGAAAATATTACTGCAATGACAGCTATAGCTAACGATAACCAAATTGGAGAACCCACAATTATAAGCACCAATTCCCATACTCTTAATTGTCTTTTAGGACTAATTCTTTCCTTTGCAATTTTTGCTAAAGGAATTTCAGCTACTGTTTGTGCAACTATTTCATCTACAGAGCCTGCTAATTTTACCGCTTCTTCTTCTGAAAGACCTTCTTCCATACGGTCATCAATCATTTCGCTAAAAAAATTCAAACGCTCCTCAATATCTTCTTTTGGTAATCCTGATAATCCATTACATAACTGTGTAAGAAATTCCTGTTTGTTCATTACCGTCATCCTCCTTGATTACAAATTCATAAATAGACACAATTTCTTCCCATTCCATCTTAAATTCTTCAATACGCTGAAGCCCTTGACTTGTTATGTGATAATACTTGCGAAGTCTTCCACTATGCTCGGCAGTGTGAACAGTAAGCATTTTTGCTGTTTCCAAGCGTTTAAGAATAGTGTATAAGGTAGATTCAGAAAGCTCAATATATGGCTTTAAGTCTTTAATTATTTTGTAGCCATATGAATCTTCGCTCTTAATTGCTGCTAATACGCATATATCCAAGAGCCCTCTTTTTAATTGAATATCCATGTCATACCTCCTGTAACGTGATACATCATATCACGAGGTATTATTTTTGTCAACACTTTTTTACAAAATTTTACTAAAAAATAAACGAACATCAGTCTGTAATCAAATGATATTAACATAACATAGTAAGACGGTATCAATTTATATCGTTAATATGCACTTAAAAAACAGGTAAAATTTGTATAATAAGTGAGTTGCCTAAACAAGTAAAAGGTGATACAATATAACTACAGGCATAATTGCCAATATAATATTTTATAAAGGAGGTCTTTCTATGAAAATGACCAAAAAGCCCATCTCGTATTTACTTGTTTTTTTAATGGTGTTCAGCTCTTTTACAATTTTGCCAAGTGAATTTTGGGGCTGGGCAAATGTATCTGCTGTTGAAGAAGCTACAAAAGATGCAATGTACACAGAGGGTGACTTTACTTACTCTATAATTAATGACAATGAAGTTGAACTTGTAAGCTATAACGGTACAAGCACAAATGTAGTTATCCCTGATGTAACCACAGGTAGTGAGAACCCTGCACTTGCAAACAAAAAGGTAACTGTTATAGGTGAAAATGCATTTAAGGAAAAAGGATTAACCTCAGTAGTTTTTGGTAAAAACCTAGTAACTATTGGTGCCTATGCTTTTTATTATAATAAAGATTTGAAAACAATAGATCTGTCTGTATGCACAGGCTTAAAAACCATAGACGACTATGCTTTTTATCATAATACAAATGTAACTTCATTAACATTTCCAAACAGTCTAGAAATAATCGGTAAATATGCTTTTGGTGATTGTTGGCTTTTAACTGAATTAGAAATAGGAACCAACATAAAAAGGATTGGAAAATATGCTTTCTACACAAACATTTATAACGGAGATTGTTACCATCCTGAATTAAAAACGCTATATATAAATGGCGGTAACCACGCAGTTATTGAAGACTTTGCTTTTTACAAATGTGTATATTTGGACAAATTATATATTGGCGATGGTGTAGAAATTATTGGCAGAGGTGCTTTTGATGAGTGTGATAATCTATCTATAATACACATTGGAAACACTGTAAAAACCCTTAAAGCCTACTCCCTTACACTTGGTAGTGGTGAAGAAAAAATAATGATTGGCACTGGCGTTACCACTATGGAAAAAAACGCTATTCACTGTGATGACTTTTTCTATTACGACGCTTCCGTTACCTGGACAACCGTAGTAGCGGATATAAAAATATACAGCAAAAACCTTACAAACTGTACATTTAGTAGCGTACCTATCTATCCATATGATAGCTATAAAAAACCGATTAGACTTTACTGTTACGAAAATTCAGAAACTCACAAAACCCTTGAAGATAAAGAATGTGGTGATGTAATAAAATTTCTTCAAAACGACGGTAATCTAACCAATATAAAGGTTAACGGCAAGTATTTAGATAATTTTAATAAAGAAAAAAAGGAATATTTAATTTATACAGAAAAAATTGATTCTATTGAACCTATATTTAACCAACCAGACGTATACTACACAATGTCCAAATTTCACGGGGTGTGTACACTAAACGTATACGGCCCTGATATGAACATTATTGATACATATACAATAAGACAAAGAGATTCAAAATCCTATGCTAATCTTGCCCCAATAGATATTAAGGTTGACAACGTATCTGTACAGGATTATCAACCAAGCACAAGGTCATATGCAGGTTATACAGAAGACATTAATAACGTTAGAATTGAACCTGTATTTAGTGTAGAAAATGTAAAATACACAGTTACCAGAGCAACTGGCGACGAATTCACAATAAAAATATTTGACCAGTATGACCAAGACCATAAAATTTTTACGTATCATATATATGTAAGAGAAGTCCCTCGTAAAGTTGTAGAAGAAAAATATTCTGTTATAGGCGATATAAACCTAATGCTGAGTAGTTTAGGCTCTTCAAAAGTATATGGAACCATTGCTTTAACTGCCGGTACATACAAGATAAAAATAGCAAACGAATCCCAAGAGTTTGGATATGGCAAAACTTTTACAAATGCTGGCACTTTAAAAATGAGTGATAAGTATAAATCATATTTAACCCTAAAGGCTACAGGTGGTACATATTCATTCGAGTTTGATAAAAACACATATGGGTTAGTAATTCGACACAGCACTTCTATGCCAAGAGAATATTTGACAGGTGACTTAAATACCATACTTAAACCTGTAGAAAACAACTCTTTATCAATAGGTACCCAACAGCTACCAGCTGGTACATATAAGTTTAAATTGTCTATAAATGGTAAGATATGTGGCTATAATAAAATAGTAGAAGATAACACAACACATCACCTTACTTTTAGCAGTAAATATACTTCATATACAACCCTTAATGCAACAGGCGGTCTGTATACATTTACGCTAGATACAGAAACAAACAGATTAACCATTTCCCTTGAATCTGAATGTAAAACAGATGTGCATATTTCTGGTGATATTAATTTGGTACTAAAACCAATGGACATTAATCCACAGAAAGTTACAGGAACTGTATATTTACCATCAGGTTATTACAATTTCAAGATACATAACTTTGGCGTTGTACATACCATTGGTAAAACTATTAACAACTCTGGAAACGGAATGCTTAAATGCACATACACCACACCTATAACTCTAAACGCAAGAGGTGGTTACTATGAGTTTGTTTTTGATACAGTAACAGCTGCTTTAGAGATACGCTGGAAAACAAATATCTAATGAAGATCAAAAAAACCTATAGCTGATATTTTAATAAAAAGCATACAATTTGAAAATCTCCCTACAGCATTACAGCTGTGGGGAGATTTTGTTGTGCAAAAAAGCACCCCAAACAATAACTGTTACAGCCATTGTTTGGGGTGAATGTTGATAACATTAAATTAATTTACATAATGTTGCATTATATTTATACAGCATAATGTTATGACTTCTATTTATTTTCCAACCTTTTGAACAAACAAAGAACCTGTATCCTTAGAGAACACAAAATCATAGTTACCACCTGATAGGTTTAATGTAACTGCTGTTGTGTAATTGTTGGATAATACTCTTGGTGTACCCTCGTTCATAACTATACCAGCAGTGTATACAATGCCATAGTTATGTACCTTTAAGGTGTAAGTACCCTCACTTAGACTAATATTACCTGTTGCTTTGTTTAGGATTGTACCGTCTTCAGCAGTATCATTTAACACCAAATTAATATCACCGGAAATATGTACATCATCACTGCGTTCTTGTGTAGTTGCTGTATGACGAACCTCTAATCTATTAGTTTCTGTGTTTAGTACAAATGTGTACATACCACCTGTTGCATTTAGTGTTAGATATGAATTATATTTGCTGTTAACAGAAAGAGAACCAGTTGTAACATTGTTAATTACCTTGTTATAACCATACTCTACGCCACCAATAGATAGCTTAAATTTATATGTACCAGCCTTTAAGTATTTTGTACCTATAGAAATAGGTTTTGTTCCTACAGGTTTAAGTATAGTGTCTAAATCACCTGTTAGGTATTCATTTGGAAGATTGCTGTCATATTTAATTACCAGCTTATTTGTTACCTTATCAAGCTGGAAAGTATATGTGCCACCTGTAGCATTTAGAGTTATGTATGAAATGTACTTATCGCTTAATGTTAGAGCGTTGCTATAATCTGTAACAACCTTGTTGTAACCAAACTGTACATCTCCTCTTGCTATTTTCAGCTTATATGTACCAGGCTGTAGAACAATGCTTCCGCCAACCTTAGTAGAGCTTATATTATTTAGCATAAGGGTTATATCACCAGTAACCTTATAGCCATGCTCCCATACAGATATTGTGTATGTGTCAATTATATTATCATATTCATCAAACACAGTAATTTCATATACAATGCTATCAGCTGTAACTGTAGGAACAGCTGTATATTTTACATCAGCTTCCTCAAATACAGGTACAACAGAAACATCTGCAAGATTATTTACATAAACTGTATAATCCTTTATTTCTGTGCTGAAATTATCAATAGAAACACCGTTTACTGTAATGTCTGTTAAATGTACCTCTTTGGCAATATACTTTATATTAGTATAGCCTTTGCTTTTAAGAGTATTGTGAGTTGTTGAATTTTCATAACAATAAATGGTACAATCTTTTCTATTTGGAATACTGTTGCTAAGAATACTAGTCAATTCCTTACCTAGAATCTTTACAGTTGTTAGTTTATCGCAGTCACCAAAAGAATGCTCCTGTATAATATTAATGCCTTCACCTATTTTTACTTCACTTAGGTTTTCACAACACTCAAAAGCATATTCTCTTATATTTTTTACAGTATTTCCTATGTCAACCTTCTTTAGATTTGAACAATGGCTAAATGCATTCAAACCAATAGTGGCTACACCGTCACCAATAATTACATTTTCTAATGCTTCACAACCCCTAAAAGCACTCATACCAATATAAGCGTTATCAGCACTTTTTATGTTTACAGTTTTTAAGCTAGCACAAGAACCAAAAGCACGACAGCCAATAGTATTTATCTTACCCTCTATTTCTAACTTAGTCAGATTATCACAAGCACAAAAAGCATAATCTCTTATTGTTACTAAATTATTAGGCAATATTAACTCTGCTAATCCTGAATTACAAAAGGCATATCTATCTATAGTAGTTAGGCTTGTACATTTAGATAAATCTAATTTTGCAAGTGCTGTTGTTTCACGAAAAGCATCGATTCCTATTGATGTTAGATTTACGCACTTAGAAAAATCTACTTCTGATAATGTGTTTACATATTGAAACGCATATTGTCCTATGCTGGTAAGTCCACTACCAAATGTTACCTTAGACAATTTTGTGCAACCCTTAAAAGCACCATTTTCTATTGTTTGTATTCCGTCACTAAATGTTACTTCTGTTAAATTTGTGCAGTTCTCAAAAACAGCATAACCGGTTATGGCTGTAACAGTACTTGGCATTGTATATGCACCACTGCGAGCCTTTGGATATACCAAAATTTCTGTTTTATCCTTATTAAGTAGCACACCGTCAACACTTGAATAAGCTGTATTATCTTCTGATACTGTAATACTTTCAAGAGCTGTAGCTCCCTGGAAAGAATACTCGTTTATAGATGTACAACCACTACCTATTGTAACATTTTTCAAAGAAGTAGTGTCAGAAAAGCCATACATACCTATAGATTTAACGCTGTCTGGTATAACTACGCTTTCCATTGAAGTGCTACGAAAAGCATAATCTCCAATAGTTTCAATACTATTTCCCAACGACAAATCAACAAGACCTGCACAACGGTCGAAAGCATTGCCTACAATAGTTTTTACACTGTTGCCTATTTTTGCACTTTTCAAAACAGGATTATTAAAAAATGCGTATCCGTCAATAAGCTCAACACCATCTACTATATTTACACTTTCTAAGGCGTTACATTCAGCAAAAGCATACTCTCCTATAGTTTTAAGATTGCCACCTAATGATAAATCAGTAAGAGAATTACATTGCTTAAAAGCATAACCATCAATAATTTCAATGCCCTTTCCAAGTGATAGCTCAGATAAGTTACCACATTCCATAAAAGCACCAAATCCAATAGTTGTTACACTGTCAGCTATATCTAAAGATGTTAAGTTTTTGCAATATCTAAAAGCATATTTATTAATTGCTGTTACACCATTACCAATGGATATGCTTTTTAGAGCATTACAATCATAAAAAGCGTTAGTCCCTATTGTAGCATTGTTGCCACCTTTAATATTTACAGCTGTTAATCTATTACAACCATAAAAAGCTTGATAACCTATACTTTGCAATTTGCTTCCTGTTTCAAGCTTTGCAAGATAATCACAACCTCGAAAAGCCCCATCATCTATTATTTCTAAGTTGTCTGGTAGTGTTAAATTTAACAATGAATTATTTTCCGCAAAAGCACACTTTCCTATTTTAGTCAAATTTACACACGCTGATAGATCTAATTCTACTATATCTGTGTTTAGATAAAAAGCACTATCACCTATAGAAGTAATATTTTTACCAAAGGTTACTGAGGTTAGTCCCTTTTCGTAAAAAGCACTGTCACCTATAGCGGTTACCTTTTTATCTGCCAACTCTGGGCATTGGCTACCAGTAGTAACATCAGGAATAACAATAATTGCTTGAGAGCCTTTGTAATTTACAATTTTGACTTCATTATCATTAATTATGGAATATGTAAAGTCACCCTCTGCGTAGGTTTGTTCTTCACCTGTTTCCACTGTGCTGGTTTTGGTGTTACTAGCATTTTCTGTAGTAATTTCAACTGAATTAGTTGCTACTACCTGAGATTCCTCTACTGCTACGTCAGCACCATATACAACTGCCGAATTAGATAATTGACCTGGCAAAACGGTAAAGGAACTTAACACCGTTAAAAACGCCAGTACATACGAAAGTGATTTTTTTCTTTTTGACATAAATAAACCCTCTTTTTCAATTATTTGGTAATACACCATTGAATTCATTCTATAACATTTCCAAAGTTCAAACAACTCACTAATTGTAAATTTTTTTAGAATAATGGGTTTTACCTTAACACTGCAAGTTTTCGGGATTATATTAAAACTGTTAAAAGAAAATTCGTTAAAAACAATTATACATAATAACTTTTGTAAAAACCTGCATATAGATTAATTTAATAAGTTAAATAAAAGGTATTGTAATTATATATTCTATATGATAAAATGATTAAAAAGGGAATGAAGCACTCCCCTGAGATTTATCTCTAAACCGCTTGTATAGCTGATGGCTTCTGCGATTTTACGCAGAAACTGTCGGCTTTTTTATTTTTTTATTTGGAGGATTTTATGTTAACTAGTATTGCACTTATTTTACTCTTAGGACTATTGGTGAGTTGGAGCTTTTCAAAAATCAAATTGCCTGGGCTACTTGGTATGATAATTATAGGAATGTTACTAGGCCCACACACTTTTAACCTAATTGATACCTCAATTCTTAATATTTCACCAGATTTAAGACAAATTGCTCTTGTTATTATCCTTACAAGAGCAGGACTAACCCTTAATCTGTCTGACCTAAAAAAAGTAGGAAGACCTGCCGTGCTTATGAGCTTTATTCCTGCTTGTATTGAAATGGTTGGCACTATTATTTTTGCACCGTTGCTTTTTGGTGTCACAACTCTTGAAGCTGCTATTATAGGAAGCGTTATAGCAGCCGTTTCTCCAGCGGTAATTGTTCCCAGAATGATAAAACTAATTGAAGATGGCTACGGAAAAGACAAAAGTATCCCCCAGCTTATTTTAGCAGGGGCCTCGGTAGACGACGTATTTACTATTGTAATTTTCACAATTCTTACAGCTTTTGCTTCTTCTGGTAAAATATCAGGCACCAGTTTTTTACAAATACCACTCTCTATTATTCTTGGAATACTACTTGGCACAATAGTTGGATTTGCTTTAGTTACCTTTTTCAAAAAAGTACATATTAGAGATTCTATAAAAGTTATAATTATTTTAAGTATTTCTTTCCTATTGTTAGATGTACAATCTCGACTTGAAGGAATTGTACCTATTTCCGGACTACTAGCTATAATGAGCACAGGTATAATAATTAATCAAAGGTATGGCTCACTCTCAAAACGCCTATCTGTAAAATATAATAAACTTTGGCTTTGTGCGGAGATTTTTCTCTTTGTACTTGTAGGTGTTGCAGTAGATTTGAAATATGCTTTTTATGCAGGCATTACATCTATTATACTTGTTGTTGTAGCGTTAATTTTTAGAGGAATAGGTGTTATGATTTCATTAACCAAAACAAACCTTAACAAAAAAGAACGACTATTTTGCATATTAAGCTATACCCCAAAAGCCACAGTACAAGCCGCAACAGGTACTATTCCCCTTGCAATGGGACTTGAATGTGGTAGCATTGTTTTAACCGTTGCAGTTATATCTATTTTAATCACTGCACCCTTTGGGGCAATATGTATAGATTCACTTTACAGTAAATTATTGATAAAAAGCCAAGATGCCTCCTATCAGTAAGATGATTTCTTTAAGCTTAATAAATGTTGTCCAATATAAATTATAATACAATTTTATTATGAGCTTTAGAAGATTGCAAATTCCATTTTAGAGGGTGACATTATTTAGAGTTTGCAAACCATATATGTATACACCCAAGAAATTTGTAAAAAACTTGCATTGGTAAGCAGTTTATGTTATGATCTACACAAAATTATTTACTATGTGAGGGATTGGATTGAAGAAACAAAAATATAAGCTTCGTTTCTTAATTGAGTGGGGTGGCGGTTTTCTTTGGCCGGATTCTTCCGATGCTGTTACATTTGAAAAGTTTAATGTTGGCCCCTTGGAACCAGAAACTCTAAATGTATCTAAAAAACTATGCAAAGAGTTACACAGCTTAGAAGAAGAATACCAAACTGCACTAAATTGGGATTATCCTCTCGAGCCATCTCCTTGGAGTGAAGAACAGTTTAAGAACTTCTATGATAGGTTGAAAATTGCTTATCAAAAATTATGTAATGAAAATTAAGGCTCTATAATAAATGTTGGGGTAAAGAAAAATAG
>JAXKHT010000035.1:0-7236 GCA_036549705.1 Acutalibacteraceae bacterium
GGGTTCAGATGGTAAGTACAGCGGAACAATTCCAGCAGGTAACTATAAGAGCGTTATCTTTGTAAGAATGAATCCAAATACATCAACAAATGACTGGGAAAGCACTAACAAGTGGAACCAAACAGCAGACCTAACAATTAGCGGTAACTGCTTCACACTAACATCAACAGCATGGGATAACGGTACAGGTACTTGGACAACAATAGGTGACCCAACACAGCCAGTTACATCACCAACAGCTCCAACAGCTCCAACAGCTCCAACAACACCAACACCAACATCACCTGTAACAGATCCAGTAGTTACTAATGCTATTTACTTTATACCATCAAAGAATTGGACAGAGGTAAATGCTAGATTCTCAGCATATTTCTTTAATGGTTCAAGCGACCCAGTATGGGTATCACTAACAAAGAACTCAGACGGTAAGTACAGTGGAACAATTCCAACAGGTAACTATAAGAGCGTTATCTTTGTAAGAATGAATCCAAATACATCAACAAACGACTGGGAGAGTACTAACAAGTGGAACCAAACAGCAGACCTAACAATTAGCGGTAACTGCTTCACACTAACATCAACAGAGTGGGATAACGGTAACGGTACCTGGTCAGATTATAATTTACCAACAGACGATATACCATTACCAGCTCCACCAGATGTACCAACAGATGCACCAACACAGGCACCAACAGCAGCACCAACACAGGCTCCTACAAATTCACCTGAAAATCCAACAGTATCAGATAGAACAGATGGTTATTATGTAACAGGTAGCATTAACCTAAAGCTAACAGCTTGTGGTACAAACAAGGTTAGCGGTAAAATTGCTCTACAGGCTGGCACTTATAAGATAAAGCTAAACAACAATGGTACAATTTTAGGCTACGGTAAAACTGTTACAGATACTTCAAATGGTTTGACATTTAAGGCTACTTTTGCTAGTTTTGTAACATTAAATGCAACAGGTGGTGTTTATACATTCCAGGTAAATGTAGATAAAAACACACTTGTTATTAAGCATGACAAAAAGCTTCCTGTAAATTACCTAACAGGTGACATAAACACAATTCTTACACCAGTAGAGGGCAGAACTCTTGCTATTGGTACATCATATCTAGAAGCTGGTACATATAAGTTTAAGCTATCAATAAATAAGGTTGCTTTTGGTTACAATAAAACTGTAAACGATAAAACAACTGGTTCACTTTCATTCAAGAGTACATATGGTGCATCTGTTACTCTAGTTGCAACAGGTGGTAACTATACATTTACACTTGATACATCAGCAAATCAGCTAAGAATTAATCATTCTCCTGTAAAGAATGAGGCTATAGATGATGTACATCTATCTGGTGATATTGACCTTGTTCTTGACGATAATGACGGTAGTAACGATGTAGCAACAGCTACTAAGACACTAGCAGAGGGTACATACTCATTTAAAGTATATACCTACGGTCAGGCAGTAACATCTGGTGTTAAAGTTAATGATTCTGGTACAAAGAAGCTTTACGGTAACTATTCTACACCATTAACATTAATCGCATCTGGTGGTACATATACATTTACATTTAACAAAACAACAAATGAGTTAACAATAGAAATGGCTTAATTCATTTAATTAACATTGAAAACTCCTCTTACAAAATCACTCTTATGATTTGTAGGAGGAGTTTTTGTTGTAAAAAAATGGAAAAATGTAATTTTTGTTACTATATAATAATATTTTTTTTTTGAATTTATAAAATATGTGTATGGAGTTTTTGTAGTTATTGTTGTAAAATGGTAATGATAATATTTAAGGAGGGATTTTGTTGTTCAAAATCAAGAGTTATTCGACGAAGCTTATCTCAATAGTATTGACAGTAATGATGTTATTGTCAATGGTTGCAGTAAGCGGAACAGCTGTTTCAGCAGGAGCAGCATCAACATCAACAATTTATTTTCAGCCAACATCAGATTGGACACAGGCAAACGCTCGTTTTGTTGCGTATCTATTCCAAGATGGCAAACCAAACACATGGGTTTCTTTGACAAAGGGTTCCAGTGGTTATTACGAAGGTAATATACCAACAGGATACAGTAATATTATTTTTGTCAGAATGAACCCATCGTATTCTGCAAATGATTGGAACGGTATGTGGAATCAGTCAGCAGACTTAGCTATTCCTAGTGGTAAAAACTTATTTACACTTCAAGCCACATCTGACTGGAATAATGGTAATGGTACATGGTCAACCTATACTCCACCAACTCAACCACCAACTCAACCACCAACACAAGCACCTACCCAAGCACCTACCCAAGCACCAACACAAACTCCTACTCAGACACCTACAACATCTGAAAAGGATTATTATTTGGGTGATATAACTTCAAATAATATAGATAGTCTTGGTGATTATAAAGCAAATAAAATAGGTTCATATAACGAATATTATCCTTATATGCATTGGAACTGGACAGATTCAGATATCACATATTATTACGAGGCTAATGGACAGATATTTGCTGCTGTTGCTGATGAAAGTAACAAGAAAATGTCTATATATGCTATAGACGTTAACAACAGTACATCAACACTTCATAAGACTATTTCTTGGTCAGATAGTAGTATGAACTATTTTGGTGGTTTTCTTCACGGTTCTGACGGAAACTTCTATGTAGCCGTTGGTCAGGCAAATACTGAACAAGAAGACAATAAGGTAGTTATTCAGGTAATGAAATATAGCTCTACTTGGGCAAAATTAGGTACCTGTGATATTTTAGGTGGTTCTTCTAACTTTACAAAGGGTATAAGAATACCTTTTGATGCAGGTAGTTGCAGAATGGACTTGAACAATGGTATTTTGATTATACATACAAGCAGAGAAATGTATGAAATAGATGGTGTGTGCCATCAGGGTAACATTAGTTTCTATATTGATACTGCAACTATGAAGGCAAAACCACAGACTGAGGTTGCAATACCATATGCTTCACACTCTTTTAACCAGTATGTAAAATATGATGGTAACAAAATTGCATTTGTAGACCACGGTGACGCATATCCTCGTTCTATTTATCTAACTGTAATTAACGGTAAAACAGAAAAGACAAAGGATTTATTTGCATTTGAAGATAATGATATTGGTGAAAACTTTACAGGTACAACTGTAAACGGATTTGAACTAAGCAGTAATAATTACCTAGTAGCAGGTGCATCTATTCCTCATGCAAATGCTATTCAGGAGGTAACAGGTCATACTAAGGACCTTCAACATAATATTTATGTGGCACTTGCATCAAGAACTGATTTAACAACTAAGTTTATTTGGTTAACACATAATACTCCTACAGATCTTACAAAGGAAGTTTCAGAGCCAAGATTAATTAAATTGTCTGATGACAGATTTGTTGTAATGTATGCAAGCTATACTTGCAATAGTACAGGTAGCACTATTACATCAACAGACCTTGTTTGTAAGATAATTGATGGCGATGGTAATATTATAAGCTCTAAAGTATATTCAGGCGTTAACTATAACCCAATTAACCAGCCAATTTACTCATCTTCAAAATTGATTTGGACTAATTCATACAGCAAGACAAATACAAAGCTATTTACTATTCCTGTAACAAACAGTAAGGAAACTCCAACAGAGCCTGAAACAGAGCCTGAAACAGAAGGCAGAGAGTATACTCTAGGTTGGCTAGATAATGCCCCTGTTACTTATATGAAGGATTATCCATCTGGAAAAACTGGTTCATATAATGTGTATTATGGTTCATATTGGAATTATGCTGCATCAGATACTACATATTACTATGAAAAAGACGGTCAGTTATATGCAGTTGTTATTGATAAAGTAGCAAAATGTATTTATGTATATTCTTTAGATTTAGAGAATAATACTGTAAAACTTCTGTACGATATATCATTAGATTACTCAGACTTTGCGTTAGATTCAGTTGGTGGATTCTGTGTTGGCGACGACGATTGCTTCTATGTTGCTTTAGGTCAGAATAATTCTGATAGTAATAATGATGTAGAGGTTATAAAGATTCTACAGTTTGACTCCGATTGGAATGAATTAAATTATTACTCAATCTACGGAAACGAATCTGATGATCCAAGTGAGGAGCTTGGTGTTAAAGAGGGCATTAGTATACCATTTAGAGCCGGTGCAGATATGGCAGTAAAAGACGGTGTTCTTATATTACATACTAGCTGTAGAGTATATGCTGGTGCTCAAACAAATATTACTTTCTATATAGACGTAAAGACAGATAATTGGTCTATTATTAGCGAATCATCACCATTTGTTTCTAACTCATACAGACAGATGGTAAAATATGATGGCGAAAATGTAGTATTAGTAGACCACGGTAACGCTATACCTCGTGCTGTTACACTTAATGTTGTAGACGAGTATGATGTAATGAGAAATGTAGACGTTTTTGAAATTACTGGTGAATTTGGTGATAACTTTACAGGTACAACAGTAACAGGCTTAGAGTTTAGTAAAAATTATTATATGGTTGTAGGTTCATCTATGCCACATAATAATGAGATTCAAGGAATTACAGGGGCTGACAAAACATACAAACATAATATCTATTTAACATTAACAGCAAAGAATAACCTATTTACTAAGTTTGTTTGGCTAACAGATAACAACCCAACAGATGTAACAAAAGAGGTTTCTGAGCCTAGAATTGTTAAAATTACAGATAACACATTTGCAGTTTTGTATGCTGAATACCTATATAATGCCGAAGGTACAAAATTAGAAAAAACAAATTTGGTTTGTAAAAAGATTGACGGTAACGGTAATGTTTTAGAAACAAGAACATATGAAGATGTTAAATATAACCCAATCTGTCAGCCTATTTACTTTGATTCAAAGATTGTTTGGACAAATACATACAATACTAAAGAAACTATGTTGTATGCTATTAACATTACAGATGGTATAACAGAGAAGCCAACAGAACCTACAACTGAAGAGCCAACTGAAGAGCCAACTGAAGAGCCAACTGAGGAACCAACAGAAGCTCCTACAACAGAAAATCCAACATCATCAACAGAGGCTCCTACTCAAAACCCAACAACCAACGATAAATCTGACGGTTATTATGTAACAGGTGACATTAACATTAAATTGTCAGCTTGTGGCACAAATAAGGTTAGAGGTAGCATTGCATTACAGCCAGGTACTTACAAAATTAAGCTAAACAACTATGGTAAAATATTGGGTTATGGTAAAACTGTTAATGACACATCAAATGGTATGACATTTAAGGCTACATATAATAGCTTTGTAACATTAAATGCAACAGGTGGTGTTTATACATTCCAGGTAAATGTAGATAAAAACACACTTATTATTAAGCACGACAGTAATCTGCCTGTAAACTACCTAACAGGTGACATAAACACAATTCTTTCACCAGTAGAGGGCAGAACTCTTGCTATTGGTACAACATACCTAGAGGCTGGTACATACAAGTTTAAGCTATCAATAAATAAGGTTGCTTTTGGTTATGGTAAGACTGTAAACGATAAAACAACTGGTTCACTTTCATTCAAGAGTACATATAATTCATCTGTTACTCTAGTTGCAACAGGTGGTAACTACACATTTACTCTTGATACATCAAAAAATCAGCTAAGAATTAATTACTCTCCTGTAAAGGACGAGGCTCTTGATGATGTGCATTTGTCAGGAGATATTAACTTAGTGCTAGATGATAATGGTGGCAGTAACGATGTAGCTACAGCTACAATAACATTAACTGAGGGTACATATTCATTTAAAGTATATAATTACGGTCAAGCAGTAACATCTGGTGTAAAGATTGACGATTGTGGCACAAAGAAGCTTTACGGTAATTATAGCACACCAGTAACACTACTTGCGATGGGTGGCACATATACCTTAATTTTCAATAAGACAACAAATGAGTTAACTGTTGTAAGATTATAAAATTTATACTAAATTATTTATGATAAAATGTGTTAAAGTAATAACTTAATAAACGGCATTTTTCATAGATTATTTTAACCGTCCATTGTTTTTTGTTAAAATAAATGATGGGCGGTTGTTTTATATAAAATAAATATACAAAAAAGATTTAATAGTGCATATTGATGAAAAAATAACTTAAAATTTATATGTAACTTATTAGTAGAAGTACTGGAAATTTTTTTGAAAAAGTAGTATTATAAAGGTGTAAGCTTATATGCTAAATTTTAAGAAGGAGGATTCTTATGAATCGAATTGGAGGATTTTTCAAAAAATCTACTGCTTCAGTTTTGTCTGCTTTAATGCTTACATCAATGGTAGCAGTGGGAAGTACAGCCACAGTAAGTGCTGCTGAGATTGATACTCAGGAATCTTCAGCAACAGTTACTTGGACTGATGGCTCTGCATTAACAGGTAAAAAAAGTCTTAATGTTAAAGCTGGCGACTTGGTTAATGTTTGGGTTGAGGTAACAATTCCTGAGTCCGATAACAAGGTTGAGGGTTGGGCAACAGATATTGTGTACCAAACAAGTACTTTCAAGGTAAACTCAGCTTTTGCAGAGGGCAAAAAATTTGCTTTTGGTGACGAGGCTATTGATTATGCTTTAGGCTTGTCTAATACTGCTGTTGCATTACCTGGTGGCGGTGGTATGGCACAGGGTAACTTTGAAACAGATGGACTAATTAGCTTTGGCGACATAAGTTTAGGTGGATTTGATTTTGAAGGTAACACCACTAAACAGGTATGTATTCAGCTAATTGCTAAAGCAAGTGGTTCTGCAAATATTGGTTATGCAGTTAAAGATTTAGTAAATGAAGATTTAGAAACAGTATATGTAGACGATGTTTCTTATCAGCCAAAAGATGGTGCAAGTTTTGCACTAAAAACACAAATTCTTGAGGGTCAGGCACCTACAGATGCCCCAACAGATGCCCCAACAGAGGCTCCAACACAGGCACCTACACAGGCACCTACACAGGCTCCAACACAGGCTCCTACAACAGCTCCAACAGATCCTGTAACAAAGAATACAATGTACTTTGTTCCATCATCAAATTGGAAGAATGACGGTGCAAGATTTGCAGCATATTTCTTTGATGGTTCAAAAGAATCAACTTGGGTTTCATTAACAGCTACAACAGATGGTAAATATTCTTGCGAAATTCCAGCTGGCGATTACAAGAGCGTAATTTTCGTAAGAATGAACCCAGCAGTATCAGATAA
>JAXKHT010000036.1:0-17142 GCA_036549705.1 Acutalibacteraceae bacterium
AGTTAATGGTGGTAAACCTTTAACAGGTGAGGTAGAAATTTGTGGTGCAAAAAACGCCGCAGTTGCTATTATTCCTGCCACTATACTTGCCGATAGTCCGTGCAAATTAGAAAATATTCCGGACATAAGCGATGTTACCGATATGTTTGAAATTTTAAAGCAAATGGGTGCATCTGTAACAAAGGTGGACAATAACTCTTATATAGTAGATGCTACCACCGTTAACACAACAGAGGCTGTTTTTGACGCTGCAAGAAAAATGAGAGCCTCTTATTATCTTTTAGGTGCTTTGCTTGGCAAAAAGGGTCATTGCAGAGTTGCAATGCCTGGTGGGTGCTTCTTTGGAACTCGCCCTATAGACCAACACCTAAAGGGCTTTTCAAGTATGGGTGCAAAACACAGACTTGTAAATTCTGACGACTCTGTAGAAGTAATTGCCGACAAGCTTACAGGCGGTTACATTTATATGGACGTGGTTTCTGTTGGTGCAACTATGAATGTTATGCTTGCTGCTGTTATGGCAGAGGGTACAACTGTTATAGAAAACGCTGCAAAGGAACCTCATATTGTAGACTTGGCTAATTTTCTTATTACTATGGGTGCAAATATAAAAGGTGCTGGTACTGATGTTATTAAAATTAAGGGTGTTCCTTGCTTACACGGTACAACATACTCTATTATACCAGACCAAATAGAGGCAGGCACATATATGGCTGCAATAGCCGCAACCAGAGGAAAGGGTCTTGTTAAAAATGTAACTCCAAAGCATTTGGAGTCTATAACTGCAAAGCTAAGAGAAATGGGTGTACAGGTACAAGAAAATGATGACAGTATTTTTGTTGATGCCACCAATGGTGTTAAGCGTTGCAACATAAAAACAATGCCTCACCCTGGTTTTCCAACAGATATGCAACCACAGGCTGTTGCACTGCTGGCAACTGCTGACGGCACCAGCATTGTTATAGAAAATGTTTGGGACAGTCGTTTTCAGTATGTAGAACAACTACAGCGTATGGGAGCAAGAGTTTCTGTTGCAGGCAGACAGGCTATTATTGACGGTGTAAGGGAGTTTATTCCTGCTGATGTAACAGCAACAGACCTAAGAGCAGGTGCCGCATTAATTATAGCTGCATTGTGTGTTGACGGAACAACTAATATTCACAGCATTGGATTTATTGAAAGAGGCTATGACCGTGTAATTGAAAAATTCAGAGGTTTAGGTGCTGATATTTCAAAGGTTTCTATATAATTTAATCTTAAATTGTATACAGGCAGACAGCAATGTCTGCCTGTTTTCAAATATTTATATCTAAAACAAGGAATGATAAAATGGCAAGAATATATCCTCTATTCAGCGGTAGTAAAGGCAACTGTTATTATGTTACCGCTGGTGGTAAGGGAATTTTAATAGATGCAGGCAGAACAGCCAAGCAAATTGAACAGGCATTAAAGGACAACAGCATAGACGTAAAAACAATAGAGGGTATATTTATTACTCACGAACACAGCGACCACATAAAGGGTGTGCGTGTTCTTGCCTCACGCTATGGTATAAATGTGTATGCAACAGAAGGTACACTACATCAAATGGACACACAGAATCATTTGGTACCGGAAAAATTCAGTAGCTATGTTATTAACAGTGGTGCTTCTGTTGCAGGTATGACTATAAAGCCTTTTCAAATTTCTCACGACTGTGCAGAGGGTGTTGGATACACTATAGAAACTGCCGACAACCGTAAGCTGGCACTTGCCACAGACACTGGGTATATAACACCATCTATGAAAAAGGCTTTAATGGGCAGTGACGTTGTAATTATAGAATCTAATCACGATGTTAATATGCTGTTAAATGGTGGTTATCCATATATCCTTAAAAGGCGAATACTTTCCAAAAATGGTCATTTATCAAATGATACCTGTGCAGAGTTTCTACCTGAGCTTGTAAGGGGTGGCAGTACAAGATTGCTGTTAGCACATTTAAGCCAAGAAAATAATATGCCACAAATTGCATTGGAATCAGCCAGATGTTCATTAACACAGCGTGGCATTAAAGAGGGAATTGATTACACAATAGGTGTAGCAAAGGAAGTTACAGACGGTAGCTGTATAATATTTTGAGGTTTTGTATATGATTAACATAAATATAATTTGCGTAGGAAAATTAAAGGAAAAATTTTGGACTCAGGCTGTATCTGAATATGAAAAGCGTCTTAAAACCTTTTGTAAATTTAAGATTATAGAGGTTGACGAGGAGAAAATACAGGATAACCCTGTACAAAGCCAAATTGATTTAACCTTGGAAAAAGAGGGTAAAAGAATTATTAAACACATTGGCAAGGGTGCAAAGGTAATTGCGTTATGTATTGAGGGTAAAATAATATCCTCACCTGACCTTGCTAAAATTTTTGATGACACTGCTGTAAATGGAATTAGCGAAATTGATTTTATTATTGGTGGCTCTTGGGGATTGTCGGACGAAGTTAAAAAACTGGCAGATATACGACTTTCAATGTCTAAAATGACATTTCCACATCAATTAGCAAGGGTAATGCTATGCGAGCAAATATACCGTGGCTTTCAAATAAGCAGTGGCGGTAAATACCACAAATAAACAGGAGGTGTAACAATGGCACTTGACGGTGGATATTTAAGAAACATATGTAATGAAATAAATCAAAATGCAATAGGCTGTAGAGTAGAAAAGGTTTACCAGCCAAATAAAGACGAAATTATACTTGGTTTGCGTGGATTAAACGGGGCTAGTAAGCTGTTGCTGTCTGCCAGAGCAAATAGTCCACGAATTAACTTTACACTTTACGCACCTGAAAATCCAAAAGTACCACCTATGCTTTGTATGCTTTTTAGAAAAAGGCTTTGTGGTGCTAAACTTATAGAGGCTAGACAGCCTGAAATGGAGCGTATTATTTTCTTAGATTTTGACGCCACAAACGAACTTGGTGACCACATTAAGCTTACATTAGCTGTAGAAATAATGGGTAAATACAGTAGTGTTATTTTTATAGACCAAGAGGGAGTTATTATAGATGCACTAAAGCGTGTAGATATATCTATGTCATCTCAGCGTTTGGTTTTACCTGGTACAAAATATAATTTACCTCCTGCACAGGATAAATTAAATATACTTGAAACAAGTCCAGAGGATATTTTACATCAACTGGAAAATATAACAGTAGATACAAAGCTAAACAAGGCATTGCTTAATACTATTCAGGGATTATCCCCTATTATATGCCGAGAGATAGAGTATTTAACAGGCAAAGGCGAAGATGTTTCCACAGGTAGCCTAACTGATGAACTTAAAAAACGCTTACTGTTTTTCTTAACCAGAATGAAAACAGAGTTGTTACAGCACAACTGCACACCAAACATTGTTATAGTTAACGGAAAACCAATGGACTTTTCCTTTATGGATATTACCCAATACGGAGAAATTGCAGTTGTAAAAAAAGTAGATAGCTTTAGCAAGCTATTGGACGATTTTTACACAGAGCGTGACACCATAGAGCGAATGAAGGCAAAATCTCAAGACTTGCACAGGCTATTAAGCAACTGTGTAGAGCGTTTATCCCGAAAGATAAATACCCAAAGTGCAGAGCTTGCCCAATGTACAGACAGAGAGCCTTTAAGAATAATGGGTGACCTTATACAGGCAAACATCTATAGAATAGAAAAGGGTTGCAACAAAATTACCGTAGAAAATTTTTATGACAACAACAACCCTATAACTATACAGCTTGACCCAGCTTTAACAGCTACACAAAATTCTCAAAGGTATTATAAAAATTACCGCAAAGCAAAAACAGCACAACAGGTGCTTACAGTGCAAATAGAAAAAGCAAAAGAGGATTTAGAGTATATTGGCACTGTTATAGAAAGTCTTAGCCGAGCAACCTCGGAACAAGAGCTGTCCGAAATACGCACAGAGCTTATGGAGCAGGGTTACCTTAAACAACCAAAGGGTAAACAGAAAAAAACATCTTCTTTGCCTCCTGTTAAGTTTACCTCATCTACAGGTTTTACAATTCTTGTAGGAAGAAACAACAAGCAAAATGATAAACTAACACTTAAAACTGCCTCTAAAACAGACCTATGGTTGCACACAAAGGATATACACGGTACTCATACCATTGTGGTAACCGAGGGTAAAGAAATAGATGACACCACTCTGCTGGAGGCTGCACAAATAACTGCATACCACAGCAAAGCAAAGAACAGTTCTCAGGTTCCTGTTGATTATACTTTAGTTAAAAATGTAAGCAAGCCAGCTGGTGCAAAGCCAGGTATGGTTATCTATGTAAAAAATAAAACAATCTATGTTACCCCTTGTATACCAGAACAGTGTGTGCAAGGCTAATAAAGATACCGACACTAACACCATTAATTCCACCCACAGATAATGTGCTTTTGTAGCACTATCTGTGGGTTTCTGCTTTTTCTTATGCTAATCTTCATTTAACCACTGGATAAAATCCAGTGGTTAATAGTTGCGTAAGCAACGTTGAAGATTGTATAAGACGTGCTGTGCGTAGCACAGCGTAGCCTGTGCAACAGGCGTACTCTAATTAAAAACTTTTCTAGTTTTTAATTAGAGTTTAGTATTAAAATATCTTACTGCCCTTTTCGTTAGAGCTTACACTAATCAGAAAAACAATGCACATTGCTATTAATGCTACGCTTCCTATTGCAGAACTCTCTGTAAAATCTGCTACTGTTGCCACTACTGTACTATATGTAGTAATGGCAGGCTTGTAAAAATTAAATACCACACCTGTAAGTACAGCAGACATAACACCCTGTGCAAACCTGTACGCTGTAAATTTTAATTTGGGAATATCCAAGCTGTTACATATAGAGTATATTTGAAAATGCACACAAACGCCACCCCAGCCTAAACAAAATGCCATAAGCCATACAGGGCAAGCGTTGTCGCTACAGGTATTGCAACCTTTTGTAACCTCCCACAGTACACTTAATATACTGTTGCTTATATTTTCAGGTAACCCTATTTTATTAAGTGTTGTATTTATAAAATTTATAATATGAATATCCTCGCAAATACCATATATACAGGAGAAAATTACAACCAAGCCACACATAAGCATCATACTGTTTATACCGCTGTCTGTAGAGCTTACAAGGCTGTTGCTTATAGACATTGCCTTTACCTGTTGGCTTGATTTATAGCTATATTCTATGTTCCTACAAGCAAATACTCCTAAAATAATTTGCACTGCCATTTGGCACAGCCATATTATTAACCCCGTTGTAACACTGTTGTAAAGACATTTTCCCACAACTGTAACAACAAAACCAGGACCGCCACCAACCAAAAACATAACCAGCTGTCTGGCTGTTTTTAGGCTGATTTTATCTTGGTTATACAGGGTTACTATGCCCTTGGCACCCACAGGAAAACCTCCTGTTAAACCCAACAAAATTACTGCACCTGTTGCACCACTTACATTAAACAGCTTTTTTGCAACAGGCGACAACAGCTTACCTGTATAGTCTGACAATCCACTTTTTACTACAAATGCAGACAGCACCATAAAAGGAAATAAAGAGGGAATAAGAATATTTCCACAGTACAGCAACCCCTGTAATGCTCCTGTTGTCATAACTGCCACCACCCTAGCATAATGTAAAATATATTATATTTATATGGCAAATAATAGAACCTGTATGCTTTATTATAATACTATTTGGTAATGCTACAATTATTCTATTTTCATCAATTTAAGAGGTGAATTTATGGGTAATAACAAAGAAAGAGAAAACCCATTACGAAACCTTCCGTCCAAATACAAAGAAGTAATGGGGACTGCCCCGTTTTTGCAGTTTAACAGTAATCGTGAGGTTACCTTAGATGGCTGTAAAGGAATACTGGAATATGAAAGTGAAATTATACGAGTTAACACAGGTAAAATGGTGGTTGTATTTAAGGGTAGAAAATTAAATATTAAATGTCTTACAGTTGCATCTATTGTCATAAGCGGATATATAACCTGTGTAGAATTTATAAATTAGGTAGGTGATATGGTGGTTACCAAAATATTAAGGTGGCTTCGTGGATATGTAATATTTACTGCAACAGGCAAATTTACCGCAAGGCTTATAAATTTAGCTATGGTTTCTAACATAGCCATTATTAACCCTATAGGCGAAAAAGGGAAACTTACTGCACAGGTTACCATTGCAGATTATAAAGAGCTGTGCAAACTACGAAAAAAAGCTATGGTTAAGCTTAAAGTAATAAAAAAAGTTGGTTTACCCTTTGTTATGTACAAAAACAAAAAACGAGCAGGGCTTGGCATTGGGGTTATTCTGTTTTGTATTATTAACCATATTTTTTCTATGTTTTTGTGGACAATAGATATAAACGGAGTAACCACCGTAAGTGAATATGAAATAAAAAAATGCCTTGCAGATAATGGAATTTATGTTGGTGCATTGTTAAATAGTATAGATGTTGGTAAATCGGAACGAGATTTTTCTCTACAGCTGGGAAAAGTAGGTTGGATGTCTGTTAACATTATGGGCAATACTGCAACGGTAGAAATTAGCGAAAGCTATGATATTCCCCAAATTACAGACAAAAGCCCTTGCAACCTAAAAGCTGTAAAAACAGGGCAAATAGTTAAAATGGACGTTCGCAATGGTAAAAATGCAGTAAACCTTGGAGATGGCGTTATAAAGGGTCAGCTATTAGTCAGTGGCATTGTAGAAATAGCTGACACAGGTAAATTCAGCTTTGTACATAGCGACGGTGATATTTACGCAGGTGTAATATCTAACAGCCAAATAAACATACCAAAAAGGGTTAACTACAATAAAATTACCACTGTTGCCAGCAGGCGATTAATTGGCTTTGCCGATTTTTACTTGCCTATTGATTTTATTCCAATTAACAATGTTCACAGCCAAAAGCTAACAACAGAAAGCTTTGTGCTTAACAATGTATCCACACCAATTCATTTAGTAACTCAGCATAATTACACAGCTGAAAATCAGGTTATAAATCTAACAAAAAAACAAGCCGAAAACAGTGCAAAGACTATGTTTTTATTGGAGGACACCTTTAAGCGTTGGAACTGCGATATTCAAAAAAAGGATATAACTTGTACAGAAAATAAAGACAGCTATGTTTTTAACGCAGAATATTACTGCATTGAAAACATAGCCGAAACCGTTCCTATTAACATTATTAATTAATTTTATAATCCCTGTAAATCAAAGTCAGGTATATAGTCCTTTGTTGCAGAGGTTAACTGCTGTGCAAAACCGTCAAAGCCCAGCTCTTGCAAATATGAAAGCACTTTATTATACTCCCTTTTGGTTATTTTTCTATTTATCTCTGGATATTGTTCTGCTATGCCACAGGGAGTATACTGTGCCATAAGGCTTATTGTTATGTCATTTCCAAAATATTTCTCAAGCAAATCAAGCACAGCTATAGAATTTTTAGTATTAGCTGGCAACACCAAATGACGCACTATAACGCCCTTTTGCATTATGCCATTTTCATCATAAATATTCTTTGGCTGTTGCTGTAGCATTTCCTCCAGTGCCTTTAAGGCTACATTTGGGTAGTCTGGTGCATTGGAATATTTTTTGGCTATTTCCTGTGTTGCATACTTAAAATCAGGTAAATAAATATCCACATAGCCTTGCAGTGCTTTTATTGCTGTTTGGCTTTCATATCCACCACAATTATAAACCACAGGAACAGATGGCTTGTATATATCCAAGCTCTCTATTATTGCATTTACAAAATGAGTTCCACTTACAAGGTTTATATTATGTACACCCTGCTCCTCCAATTTTTTATAGCAATCTGCAAGTTCCTTTGCAGAAAGCACCTTGCCAAAGTTTTCTGTGGAAATTTTATAATTTTGGCAAAAAACACATTTCATAACACAGCCACTAAAAAACACTGTGCCACTACCTTTTGTTCCACTTATACAGGGTTCTTCCCACATATGCTTAGAAACTCTTGCTACTACAGGATTACTACCCATTTTACAAAATCCAGTACCCTGCTGTGGTGTTCGTATTGCGTTACATTGTCTTGGACATATGGTGCATTTGCTCAAAAGTAAAACTCCTTTATATCTTCAGTATAAATATAGTTTATACCTTTTGTTGAATATGTCAAGAATTCTTTATTATTGAAATTTCGGCATTTTAACCACTTCTTTTTTATATTTTATATGTTATAATTATTGTATATATATGAAATAGTAATCTATCTGAACATTCAGGTAACATAGTTTAAGGCAGGTATAATATGAAAAATCCTTTTTTAATTATCGACAAAAATGGTAACAGTCATATATCCAGTAATTGCTCCCTAAACAAAATGGTAATAGCAAAAGCCCCTGTAGCAGGCATTGATGACACTATAAATGGTAAGCCTGTTTCCGATATTTTTTCTATTGCTGTTGTAAGAAAAAAGGTTAAAGAAAATATAAAAGCACTAAAAATTCCACAGGATACCCCTGACCATAAGCTGGCGTCATCACTGTTAAAATGTATGTACAGCACAGACAGTGCTGTATGTGCTTGTGCAGAGGAAATAGCCAGATTTTTTGGAAAGCGTTTTGGTCTTATTTTACTTACCTTAAAAACAGCTTTACAGGAAAACCGTGCTGTTCGTCCAGATTGGGATAATTGCCATTGGGAATATTGGAATAAAATAGAAAATATAATTGCTGTTGGTGGATTAACCAGTGGTGCTTTTGGTTCTATTTTAACGGAAGAAGCTCTAAAGGTATCCACCATCAACAACAAGCCTGCTTATAAAATATCTGTCTTTGAAAACGCACCACACATTGGTGTAATGGGCTGTGCTAAACTTCTTAACAAGCCAGACGGAGTAAATATATTAATGGATTTAGGGCAGACAAATATTAAACGCAGTATTGTAAAGCGTGAAAAAGGTGAAATTACCTCTATAGAGCATTTAGACACCTTGCCTTCAAAATTTATGGAATGGAATATTGAGGACGAAGATGAACGAAAGCGACAAGCTGTTTTGTTACACCGTTACATAATAGAGTCTACTGTACAGGCTTATAAACAGGCAGAAAGATATAACAAAGTTGATAACCAGTTTATTATAAGTATAGCCAGCTACACTAATAACGGAGAACTTGACAGCAACCGTGGTGGCTATGCTAAGTTGACACATCTGTACAAGAATTACGAAATCTATTTGCAAGAGGAGCTTTCCAGCGTATTAAAAACACCTGTTTCTGTTAAGCTGGTACACGACGGCACCGCAGTAGCCTTAAATTTTGCAAACACCCCAAATTCCGTCTGCATAACATTAGGAACATTTTTAGGTGTAGGCTTTACAGATATTTTTAACAATTAATATATTGTCTTAAAACAACAAAAAAACATAATAAAGGTAAATTTTTATTCTATTTTTTCCTTTTAAAGTGATAATTGTCAAAATATTATTGACTTGCAAAAAATATAAGTTTATAATTAGAGTGTTGTGTTATATATTTTTACTTAACATTAATATAATAACACAGATAATATGTTATTAATTTTTTTACTATAGAAAGGATATGTATTATAATGAGCAGAGTATACAATTTCTCAGCAGGCCCATCAATGTTGCCTGAGTGCGTACTAAAAAAAGCTGCAGCAGAGATGCTTGACTATGAGGGTAGCGGACAGTCAGTAATGGAGATGTCTCACCGTTCAAAGGTTTATGGCACTATTATAGAGGGTTGCGAATCTCTTTTAAGAGAGGTTATGAATATTCCTGACAACTATAAGGTATTATTCCTACAGGGTGGTGCTTCTACACAGTTTGCTGCTATTCCTATGAATATGATGACAAAGAATGGTAAGGCAGATTATGTTGTTACTGGTCAGTGGGCTAAAAAGGCTGCACAAGAGGCTGGTAAGTATGGTGAGGTTAACATTGTTGCTTCTTCAGCAGATAAAACTTTCTCTTACATTCCAAAGCTAGACCCAGCAACATTCTCAAAAGATGCTGACTATTTCTACATTTGTATGAACAACACAATCTATGGTACTGTTTTCAATGAACTACCAGACACAGGTGATATTCCACTTGTTGCAGATATTTCTTCTTGCATTATGTCTGGCCCTATAGATGTAACAAAGTTTGGTGTTCTATATGCAGGTGCTCAGAAAAACCTTGCTCCTGCTGGTTTAACAATAGTTATTGTTCGTGAGGACTTAATTGGCAAGGTTATGGATATTACTCCTACAATGCTAAATTGGGAAACACACGCTAACAACGGTTCTATGTACAACACACCTCCTTGCTATACAATATATATGGCTAAGCTTGTTCTTGAGTGGATTAAGAACGACATTGGCGGTTTGGAAAAAATGTATGAGCTTAACAAGAAAAAGGCTGATTTACTATACGGCTTCTTAGATAATTCTAAGCTATTTAAGGGTACAGTAGTACCAGAGGACCGTTCTTTAATGAACGTACCTTTTGTTACAGGTAATGACGAGCTTGACGCTAAATTTGTAAAGGAAGCAACAGAGGCTGGCTTAATTAACATTAAGGGTCACCGTTCAGTTGGTGGTATGCGTGCTTCTATATACAACGCTATGCCATACGAGGGTGTTCAGGCTTTAGTTGACTTTATGACAGAGTTTGAGAAGAATAACGGCTAATATTCCATTATAAATAGCCCCAAAATTTTAATAAATATTATTTTACATAAAGAAGGTAATTACCAATGTATAACATTCAAACACTTAACAAAATTTCATCTATAGGTCTTAACAGACTTGGCGAGAACTATAATTGTGCAGATGACATTCAGAATCCTGACGCTGTTTTAGTTCGTAGTGCTTCTATGCACGATATGGATATGCCTGAATCATTACTAGCTATTGCAAGAGCTGGTGCAGGTGTAAACAATATTCCACTGGATAAGTGTAGCGAACAGGGTATTGTAGTATTTAATACTCCTGGTGCTAATGCTAACGCTGTTAAAGAGCTTGTATTGGCAGGCTTATTTATGAGTTCAAGAAAAATTACAGCTGGTATTGAGTGGGCTAAAACTCTAAAGGGCAATGGCGACGCTGTTGGCAAAATGGTAGAAAAGGGCAAAAGCCAGTTTGCAGGCCCAGAAATAAAGGGCAAAACACTTGGCGTTATTGGTCTTGGTGCTATTGGTGCTTTGGTTGCAAATGCAGCTATTTCTCTTGGTATGGATGTAATCGGTTATGACCCATTCTTATCAGTAGACGGTGCATTACAGCTTTCAAGACATATTACTCACGTAACAAATCTTGACGATATTTTTGCAAACAGTGACTATATTACAGTACACGTTCCACTAACACCAGACACAAAGGGTATTATTGGTGCTGAAAACATTGCAAAAATGAAAGACGGTGTTCGTATTCTAAACTACTCAAGAGATGGTTTGTGCAACTCTACAGATGTTATTGCTGCTCTTGAAAATGGCAAGGTTGCTTGCTATGTAACAGACTTTGCAACAGATGACCTTTTAGGTGTCGACGGTGTTATTGCAATGCCACACCTAGGTGCTTCTACTCCAGAAAGTGAAGACAACTGTGCAAGAATGGCTGCTGACCAGGTTAAGGATTATCTTGAAAATGGTAATATTTTAAACTCTGTAAACTTCCCTGCTGCTAAAATGGCAAGAACAGGTGATGTTCGTTACTGTGTACTACACAAGAATGTTCCTGCTGTTCTTCAAAGTATTCTTGCATTTGTAAGCGAACAGGGTGCAAATGTTGAAAATATGGAGAACAAATCTAAAAAGGACTATGCTTACACTATTATTGATGTAACAGGTGCTACAAAAGACCTTACAGCAAATATTAAGGGTGTAGACGGCGTTATCCGAGTAAGAGTAATTAAATAATTTACCCTTATAAAACACTATTAAAATATAAATCACCATTACGCAAAACAGATAGTTAAGTTGCGTAATGGTGATTTTATAAATTTATGTACATATACACAAAACACACAGACAGCATTTGACCTTAAATCCAAATGCTGTCTGTACTTCTATTTGATTATTATTTTTTAATCTGCAATACAATTTTACTGCAATTTTCTTCTACAAACTCTTTAAAAGGAATATTGCTTTTATTTTGCAAATACCATTTATAGCTTTCTTGTAATCCTGTTACAAATGGTGTTTCGCAAATAGAAATTTTATTATTTATTTCCTGCACATCAAGAACATTATCATAGTTAGGGAAAGGGAAGAAATCTCTTATGTAATAACCATCTTTTTCGTAATCATACATAATTATTTTAGGGATTTTCCCCATTGCTCGTCCACATTCCTCTACCCATTCCTTGGCTGTAACAGGCTGTTTATTGCCTACATTATAAATTGATATGTTACCTGTATCAGTTTTTAACAATTCAACAATAATGTTTGCCAAATCTGTAGTATATAAAAATTGAAGTTTTGGGTTATTTGCAGGCAAAATAACTGGAAGATTATTAGTAATTCTGTTAAAAATAAAACTTTCTCTTTGGGCGTAATTGTTTTCACCATACATATATGGCGGGCGTAAAAATGTTAGTTGTGTGTCTGTATTAGCAAATTTTTGTGATAAATATTGCTCTGCTTCTATTTTATTATATCCATAGTCTGTCCAATGACTGTTTCTTTCTAAATTGTCATTTTCACAAAACGGAGCCTTTAGCTTATCAACATCATATACTGCACTGGAACTAATAAAGATAAATTTTTTAGTTTTCTGAAAATCTAAGCTATCAACAAGTATTTCCATCTGTTTTTTATTAGTACCACTTACATCAATAACAATGTCATAAAACTTGTCTTTCAACGCTAATTTCATATCTACAGCATTGTCCCTGTCGCACTTAATTTGCTGTGCGTTTTCCACAGGCTTACTGCCTCTGTTCAAAACAGTTACAGTATAATTGTTATTAACCAGTACATCAACTATCTTTCTGCCAATAAAATAGCTTCCACCTAAAACCAGAACATTGTTTAACATTAACAACCACTCCTTATAAGGTTTATTTTTACACCCCCATTATACAGCCACTACTGTTACAAGTCAACGCTTACAAATGTACATAAATTCTCAATTTTTTAATAGATTCGCAGTCAGCATGGCTATGGTGGTACCTATGGAATTATAGATATTCCCCAAAATTGTTGTTACCAATATTTTTAAAATATAAATATAAAGTGCTTATGCAAATTTTATACCTTTGCATAAGCACTTTAATTTTCAATATATTAACTTTTTAAAATATTACTCTCTACTATCAATATCCACATACTCACGCTCTGTTACAAGGCTTTTGTATGCAGGACGGATAATTTTATCTACATTAATAAGTTCTTCTAATCTATGGGCACTCCAGCCTACTATTCTTGCTACTGCAAATATTGGTGTAAATAACTCTAGTGGAATGTCAAGCATATTGTATACAAATCCACTGTAAAAATCTACATTTGCACTTACGCCTTTGTACATCTTACGCTTTTTAGCAATTAGCTCTGGTGCCATTTCCTCTATCATAGAGAATAGCTTAAAGTCATTCTCTTTATTCTTTTCTTCAGCAAGACCACGAACAAATTTCTTGAACACCTGTGCTCTTGGGTCGCTTACTGAGTAAATTGCGTGTCCCATACCATAGATAAGTCCCTTACGGTCAAAGGCTTCACCTGCAAGTATCTTTTCCAAATAATCTCTTACTTGGTCACGGTCGGTTATGTCTGTAACATTTGCTTTAAGGTCATTCATCATCTGTACAACCTTTAGGTTAGCACCACCATGCTTTGGTCCTTTTAGTGATGACAATGCAGCTGCCACTACAGAATATGTATCTGAACCTGAGGAAGAAACAACATGAGTTGTAAATGTAGAGTTATTACCACCACCATGCTCCATATGAAGAATTAATGCAGCATCTAATACTCTTGCTTCTAAATCTGTATATTTAGTGTCTGGTCTTAACATTCTCAACAAGTTCTCAGCAGTAGACAAATTAGGGTCTGGTCTGTGAATAAACAAGCTGTCATCACAATCATAATGCTTATACGCCTGATAACCATACACAGCCAACATTGGGAATACTGCAATTAGTCTTATACACTGACGCAACACATTCTCTATTGAGATGTCCTCTGCATTTTCGTCATATGCAGCAAGGGTAAGAACACTTTTTGTTATTGAATTCATTATATCCTTGCTTGGTGCTTTCATTATTACATCTCTTGTAAAGCTGTTAGGCAACACCATATTTTCACCCAATAGCTTCTTAAAATCTGCATATTGCTCCTTTGTAGGTAGCTCGCCAAATAAAATTAGGTACATAGCTTCCTCAAAGCCAAAATGGTCTGTTTTACTAGAGTTTTTAACTAGGTCTTTAATTGAATATCCTCTAAATAAAAGTTTACCTGCACAAGGCACTCTCTCACCGTCAACCATCTTAACAGCCATTACATTAGAGATTGTTGTTAAGCCGGCAAGTACACCAATACCATTTTTGTCACGCAAGCCTTTTTGAACATCATATTTAGAAAATAAAGAAGTATCTATCGTGCTACTTTCAACACATTTTTTTGCAAGTTCGTTAATATATAAATTATTCATTTTATTCCCTCCTACTCGGTTAACTGTACAGTAAAATAATAACATTTTTTATATAGAATTGTCAATTTCACAAAATATAAGTTAATGTATTGTTAACAATTTAGATGAATTTAGATGAATTTATTTAAGTATTACATAGCAATGCTTGTATGGGAAAATCAGTATAAAAGTTTAACCAAATTTGTTGATATAAATATTTTTGTTTGATATAATTATAAGATAGATATTGAACTTTGAAAGGATTTGAAATAGAAATGAAGCTAGGTATGGTTGGTTTGCCTAACGTAGGCAAAAGTACACTTTTTAACGCAATGACAAACGCTGGGGCACAGTCTGCAAACTACCCTTTCTGTACAATAGAGCCTAATGTAGGTGTAGTATCTGTACCTGACCCAAGACTAGACAAGTTGGCTGAAATGTACCAGCCAGACAAATTTACTCCTGCTACAATAGAGTTTGTTGACATTGCTGGCTTGGTTAAAGGTGCGTCAAAGGGTGAAGGTTTGGGCAACAAGTTTTTATCAAACATAAGAGAGGTTGACGCTGTTGTTCACGTTGTTCGTTGCTTTGACAACGATGACATTATCCACGTAGATGGCTCTGTAGACCCTGCAAGAGATATTGAAACAATTAATCTAGAGCTTGTTATGTCTGACATTGAGATGATAGACAGAAGAATAGATAAAACTAAAAAGCTTATGAAAGCTGATAAGAAATATGCTACAGAGCTTGAATTTTTCGAGAGAGTAAAAGCCACACTGGAAGAAGGCAAATCAGCTAGAAGTGTAGACTGTACAGAGGACGAACAAGCACTACTTTCTTCTGTTGCATTGCTTACAAACAAGCCTATTATATATGCTGCAAATGTAAGTGACAGCGATTTTTCACAGGGTATTGAAAATAACGAATATTACAAAAAGGTAAAAGCAATAGCAGACAGTGAAAACGCAGCTGTATTACCAATATGTGCCGAGCTAGAGGAACAGTTGGTAGATATGGAAAAAGAAGAGCGTGATATGTTCCTTAATGACATTGGCTTAACACAGTCAGGTCTTGACAGACTTATTACTGCGTGTTATGACCTGTTAGGATTAATTTCTTACCTTACAGCAGGAAAACCAGAGGTTCGTGCATGGACTATTACAAAAGGTACTAAGGCACCACAGGCAGCAGGTAAAATTCACACTGACTTTGAGCGTGGTTTTATTAGAGCCGAGGTTATTGCCTTTGACGATTTAATGAAATGCGGTACAATGACCGTTGCAAAGGAAAAAGGTCTTGTTCGTAGTGAAGGTAAAGAATATGTTATGAACGACGGTGACATTGTTCTATTCCGCTTTAATGTATAAGTGGATTTTATAATATTAACCACATAAACTGCAATTAACAAATATAGATATTTCTCTAGTAAAAATACTCATTTTTCTTTCGGTCTATACCACAGGTGTAGACCGAAGTTTTTTTATGTAATATTACAGAACCCCCTCTCAAACAACAACGTTACGCCATTGTTTTGAAAGGGGATTGTATAGGAATTGTTTTCTATTATTTACAACTTGCTTTATTTAAGATATGTTGTCTTGTGCTACATATCCTAATTTTATTATTTTACCAAACTTACTGTCAATGCACCTGTTGCCTTATCAAATGTAAATTCATAAGTACCACCAGTTGCATTTAGAGTTATTGGTGTGGTGTATTTACTTGATAATGTCTTTTTACCACTGTCATTTACAGTCAAACCTGCTGTATACGCAACGCCATAATTATACACCTTAAAGGTGTAGCAACCACTTGCAAGATTTATTGTACCTGTGGCTGTGGTTAAGTCTTCGCCAGTTGTTGACTTATCGTTTAGCACCAAATTAAATGTACCAGAAATATGTACATCTGTTGTAGCTTCGTTATCAGTAGGTATATAGCGAATTATTAATTTATTTGTTTCGGTATTTAATACAAATGTGTACATACCACCTGTGGCATTTAGAGTAATTTGTGAAGAGTATGAGCTACCAAGCGACAAAGAGCCTGCTGTAGCATTGTCCACAATCTTGTTATATCCATATTCTTTACCACCTATAGATAGCTTAAACATATATGTGCCTGCTGGTAACTGTTGGGTGCCTATTGATAAAGGTCTATTTCCCATAGGTTTAAGTATAGTATCTATATCACCAATTAAATATTCTTTTGGAAGATTGCTGTCATACTTAATTACCAGCTTGTTTGTAACTATATCAAACTGGAATGTATATACACCACCTGTAGCATTTAATGTTATATATGATGTGAATTTTGGGTTTAATGTTAAGCCATTGCAATAATCTGCAACGACTTTATTGTAACCAAACAGTTTTTCACCCTTAGCTATTTTTAGCTTATATGTACCCGCTGGCAATGCTATGCTTCCACCCACCTTAGTAGCACTAATATTATTTAGCATTAGGGTTACATCACCTGTAACAGTGTAGTTATGTTCATTTACAG
>JAXKHT010000037.1:0-10062 GCA_036549705.1 Acutalibacteraceae bacterium
GTAATAAATAACTACCAAAAACCAAAAGGAGGCAACAAAAATGAAAATTAAAAGTAAAAAAATAATATCAATTTTTCTTTCACTATGTATAATAGTGTCATTATTATCCGTAACAAGCATAAACGCTAATGCAGTGACAACAGATAAAGCATTGACAACAGATAAATCAGTGGTTGTTAGAAGTGGAGATTTTGAATATTATTTAGAAAATGATGGATATGCAAGAATTTATTATTATTTTGGAACTGATACTGATTTAGTTATACCAAGTACTATAGATGGTCATATTGTTAAGTATCTTGGTTCAATTCCTGGAGGAAGGGTGCCTACTTCACACACTGATATAACAAGTGTAACAGTTCCTGACACGGTAACAGAAATTTCCAAAAAATCTTTTGCGGGTTGTAAGACATTAACTACAGTACATCTTCCTGATAGCCTTGAAGTAATTGAAAATGGAACTTTTAGTTATTGCGAAAACTTAACATCTATTAATATTCCAAACAGTCTTAAAGTAATTGGTGATGAAGCTTTTATAAATTGTAAAAAGTTAACTTCTGTTACTTTACCTGAAAGTGTTACAACTATTGGTCAAAGTGCTTTTAGAGGATGTGCCTTAACAACCATTAATATTCCTGACAACATAAAATCAATTGACAACTGGGCATTTTATGAATGTAATATAAATAAGTTGGTTTTAAACAAAAACATTGAAGATTTGGGGTACTTAGCTTTTGGTAATGTATATACCATTTATGTTACTAAAAATGTTGTTAACTTTTATCCACTAGCTTTTGATGATGGGGTTTTATGTGGGTATTGCAGAATATATTATGAGGGAAGCAGAGAAGAGTGGGCAAATCTTGGAGTTTCAGATTTAGATGAGACTTGGGTTAATGTATACTGCAACCAATCCCTTGAAAAACCTTTGGGGTTTTCAAGTGTTGTAGCAGATAAATTCACTTTAGAATTAACTCATCAAAAAGGTGACATACAAAGTGGAGAAATAGTATTACCAGAAGGTACTTATGAATTTAATATTCATAAAGGTGATGCTTTTAATATTCTTAATGGTAATAACATTATGGGATATAGCAAAACCATTAATGATAGTACAAGAGGTAAATTAACCTGTAATCCAAGGTATAAATCCAAAACAAAGCTAGTTGCAACAGGTGGTACATATAGCTTTGAGTTTAATACTAAAACTAATGCACTTTCAGTTAAACGCACAGGTGACATACCACAAGTATACCTTACAGGTATAAATTTATCTATAAGCAGGATGTTAAATTTACCACTTAAGCCTATAAGTGGTACAAGTCTTTATACAGCTTCAGTATATTTACCTAATAACTTTAGTTATCAATTTAAATTAGTATCTAACGGAGTAGAACTTGGGTGTACTAAAACAGCAAGTATGATTTCGTATAAGGAAGACGAAACAGTCACTGTAAGTGCTGACGGGAGAAGAAATATTTCAGTACATACTCAGGGAGGCTTTATTACTTTTATTTTTGACCAAGCAACAAATGAGTTTACAACAAAGAAGGCCATACCCCATAGTAAAGACATAGAAATTAGAAACAACATACATATAGCAAGCGGTAACTTTGAATTAGAGTTAGACGACAACAACGGTCAAAGCGACATAGCAACAGGTATTATAACCCTAGAAAAAGGCATTTACCCATTCAAATTATACAACCATGGCGTTGCTTATGGTTCAAATTCCATATACCATAATAAAGGCACAAGAACACTTAATTCTTCATTTATATTACCTTCTGTACTTGTTGCCGATGGCGGTAGATACAAATTTAACTTTGAAAAATCCACAGGCAGATTATTTATACATAGAGTATAACGCTAACTACTAATTTTTATATAACCCTAAATAACCAGAAGTAGACAACATTCATCTCAATTGTTGTTTGCTTCTGGTTTTTAATGTTCCAACAACAGCAAATTTGCTAAAACAGCAAGTAAAAATTCGTATTTTATGTGCATTAACATTATGTCTTATGTATGTTAAAATGATGGTGTTATACAAATCTTAATTTAAGAAAGGAATGTATTGTATATGAAAAAATCGAGAAAGTTAATGTCAGCTTTACTTGCTGTTATTTTAACAGTTGCAATAATTGTAGTTGGTCTTCCCGTTACTGCTATAGCAGTTGCAAATCCAACAGCACCAATTTATGTGCAGTCAAATAAAGCAAAAGCCTTGTGGGCAGAGGGCTGTATAGCCGACACCGACAATAATATTGATGCAGTAAAATGGTATGAAAAGGACGGTAAATATTATTGGTTTTTGCCTTCCTCTGCTGATATTTCAAATCTTACAGTTTATCATAATTTCAGTAATGTAAAGGTAAACGGTACAGCTATAATTAGTGGAAACAGCTATAATATTTTTGAAAATGGAAAATCCTACAATGTAATCGCAGACGGAAAAACATATGTGTTAGTTGTTCAAAAGGCAGAGGGCATTGGTTCTGTATTTTTTACAACTGAAAGTGGCTCTATGGACTATATCCACGCAAAAAAGGGTAATGGAGAGTCAGGTGATATTGTTGTTATAGATTATGACGGTAGCGTTTCATATGATAAGGGTCTTGATTCAATTAAGGGCAGAGGTAATACCACTTGGAATCTAAACAAAAAGCCTTATAATATTAAACTGGATAAAAAAGCGTCATTAATGGGAATGGATAAAAGTAAAAAATGGTGTTTGCTTGCTAATGCTCAAGAACATTCTATGATAAGAAATACACTTATGTATAATTTAGGGTATGATGCGGGTTTAGATTTTGCTCCTGACTCACGCTTTGTAGATGTATATGCTAACGGTGAGTATTTAGGTACATATCAGCTGTCACAAAAGGTAGAGGCAGGTGACGGAGAGCTGGTTGATGTTGTAGATTTACAGGGTAATACAGAAGATGCTGTGGCTAATGGTACAGGCATAGAAGATGTTGACCTTGAGGATTTGTATGGGAACAATAAGTACACTACAAAGAAAATGCAGGGCTTTAATATCCCATATAATCCTGAGGATATAACAGGTGGATATTTACTGGAGTTTGTTGTGGCAATAGATGAATTAAGCTATTTTATAACAAATGGCGGACAGCAGGTGCATATTAAGGCCCCTGAAATTGCCTCTGTTGAACAAGTTAAGTATATTTCTGTCTTTATGCAGGATTTAGAGGACGCTTTATATTCCTCAACAGGCTACAACTCTAAAGGTAAACATTATACAGATTATTTGGATATGGAATCAGCTGCTATAATGTATCTGTTACAGGAATTCTCTGTAAATATAGACGGTGGTATCTCTAGCTGTTATTTCTATAAGGATTCTGATTTAACAGGCGACGGAAAGCTACACGCTAGTCCTTGTTGGGATTTTGACGTTGCACTTGGTAATCTTGACAAGGTTAAAGATGATGTTAATATGACATCTTATGATGAATGGTTTATTAAAAATTCATATCGTTATTCAGAAACAAGAACAGTATTTTCACAGCTTTGTCAGCACGAAGATTTTATGGAGGCTGTAACAAAAATTTGGAAAGAGAGATTTGTTCCTGCACTGGCTGTTGCAACAGGTGAAGCAGAGCCTACAGGCAGATTGAAAAGTATGGATTATTACCATAGCTTTTTAGCACCATCTGCCGTTATGAACTATACAAGATGGAATATTAAAGACAACTTGCTTGTTACAGCAGCAGGCTCTACAGTAGAGTCACAGTTCCAGTATTTGAAAAAATTTGTAAATGGCAGAACTAGCTTCTTAAATGCTGGTTTGTTAGATTTAGAATCAGCAAAGGTTGAGGCTATAAAAGTAATTGATAGTAAAATTGCAGAGTACAGTAAAGAATACCCTGCAACTGTTATTACAGAAATGAAGAAAGTGGCAGAGACAGGAAAAACAAAGATAAACTCAGCTACAACCAATATGAAGGTAAGTAATTTACTAGATGAAATTTTAAGTAATATTGATGCTTGCAGAGTAGACACAATTTACTACGATAATAGCAAAACACAATGGGCAGAGGTTTATTTCTACTCTTGGGGTGGTTCATTGTCAGTAGATTGGCCTGGCGTAAAAATGAACTATGAGGGAAATAATATTTACAGCTATACATTAACAGCTCCTTTATCTAATATTATTTTCAACAATGGTAAGTCAGAGTCTACTAATGATAAACGCCAAACCTATAACCTTACATTCCAAGGAAATAACACAATCTACACAGCCAATGCTACAGAAGAAAAATATGATGATGATAAAAGTGCTTATATGCACAACGGTAGCTGGAGCAAGTATACTCCTGTTGTAAAGGGTGTATGTGGAGATGTAAGTGGTGACGGTAAAGTTTCGCTTTCAGATGCTATATTAATTATGAAGCATTTAGTTGGCTTGGTAACCTTTACAGACCAGCAAATTGATTCAGGCGATGTTACCGGTGATAATAGATTATCATTGATAGATGCTGTAACTATTCAAAAACATTTGGTAGGATTAATTAAAGAATTGCCTGTTGCATAACACTAAGTATAGTATAAAGCAAAATGGACTTTGACTTTTGGTCAGAGTCCATTTTTGATGTTATGGAAAATATCATAAATATTTTATAATTTTGCTATTCTGAGTCTTTATTAATACAATAATCTACAAATTCCTGTGGCAGTAATTCCCTGTTGGCTTTTTGATTAATATATGCTATATTTTCGTAGTAGTTAAAGGTGTGAACGATAATGGGTATATCCTTACCAAATCTCTCTTTAATAGCACCGCATTTGTGTATTTCTTGTATAGCATTTATTATCTCTTTGATAAAAAATGTAATAGCTTCATCTGGTCTTATTTTTTGTTGCTTTAACCATACATTAATTAATCCGTCTGTGTTTCCGTCCTCACCAAAACAGAAAGTTTCGTTTTGTAGCCACATATGGTAATTCCAACGCACAGTTTCTGGTGTTAAATCATTGCAAAGCTCTTTTTTTACCTGACGTTCTGTATTATATCCAAAATGTAGTCGCATATCACTTTGGTTATCCTCTTCATAATCTAAAAAGAAAGATATAGCATATATGTCGTTGTCTTTCCAATGGATAATTTTTTGAATAAAAGCCAGCCAAATTTCATTTGAAATGTTTATGACAGGTGAGCTTTTGTCAATAATAAAGTTGTCTTGAAATAATTTGCTGGATAAATCCATATGAACACCCCAAAATATAATAATATAATGGCATTATAGCATATTGGTGGTGTTTCTTTCAATGAAAGTAATCTAATTATTTATAATATGTGAAAAGTAAGATTTGTAAGTTTTTTGGTGGTATTTGGAGAATTTTTATTGTTTTATTTTATTGATTTTTTACGAAATGTATAATATAATGTAACAGTGAGGATAAGTTATATTAAATTATGCCAATAATATTAAAAACGAATTTGAAATTTTTATTTTGTTGTTTTAATTTTATTGGTTGAATTTTATGCTTATACATAAACGAGAAGAGGTGAGAAATTGAATAATTTTAATAATCTAAAACCCTATGAAGTGCTTTGCTGGTTTTATGAAATTTGCAAAATTCCTCACGGTTCAGGTAACACAGAGGCTATTGCTGATTTTATAGTAAATTTTGCTGAAAACCGTGGGTATAAATATGTAAAAGATGGTGCGAATAATGTTATTATTTATGCCAATGGTACAGAGGGCTATGAAAATTCAAAGCCCATTATTTTGCAAGGTCATACAGATATGGTCTGTGAAAAAGAAATCCATTGTAATATAGATATGGAAACAGAGCCTATAAAACTTTGTACAGATGGTGAATTTTTGTGGGCAGAGGGTACTACATTAGGTGCTGATAATGGCATTGCTGTTGCATATATGTTGGCTGTGCTTGATAACAAGGAAATTCCACACCCACCATTAGAATGTTTGTTTACTTCTGATGAAGAAATTGGTATGGTAGGTGCAAGGTCGTTAGATGTAAATAACCTTAACACTAATCTGCTTATTAATATTGACTCAGAGGAGGAGGGCGTGTTAACTGTAAGCTGTGCAGGTGGTGTTCGTGCTAATTGTCATATACCAATAGAAAAGGACAATTTTACAGGTACAGGGTATAAAATTGTCATTAAAGGCTTGCGTGGTGGTCATTCTGGTATTGAAATTAATCAGCACAGAATTAATGCAATTAAACTTATGTCTGAAATGTTGCACGGTATTCACCGTAAAACTGGTTTTAGAATGTCTAATATTAAGGGTGGTAACAAGGATAATGTTATCCCTACATCTTGTGAATGTAATATTTGTGTGGAGGATATTAATTCTCAAAAGTTTTTGCAGGTAGCTGAAAGTGTTGCCAAAGGTCTAAAGGTATCTAAGCAAATTACAGAGCCTAATATAGATATTACTATCGAAAAGGTTGACACTCCATTAGAGTGTTTAACCACAGCTTCAACAGAAAAGATTTTATTTGCTTTGTTGCAGGCTCCAGACGGTGTATGTACAATGAGTCCTGATATTCCGGATATGGTACAGACTTCATTAAACTTGGGAGTTTTAACAACAGAAAAGGATAATATCTATATGCGTTTCTTTGTTAGAAGCAATGCTGCCACAGGTAAGCAGGCACTGGTGTTAAAGTTGCAATCGTTTTTTGAGTATTTAGATGGCACAATAGAGTTTCGTAATGATTATCCTGCTTGGGAATATAATCATAATTCTAAATTAAGAGATATGATGGTTGAAACATTTAATGATTTATATGGCTATCAACCACAGGTTACGGCATTACACGCAGGTTTGGAATGTGGTATATTGTCTGGTAAAATTTCAAATATGGACGCTGTTTCTTTTGGACCTGATATGTATAATGTTCATACTCCACAAGAAAAAGTTAGTATTCCGTCAGTAGAACGCTGTTGGAATTACTTAAAGGCTGTGTTGAAAAATTGCAAATGATGTTGCACAGTGAAAAATAGAAAAAGAACTAGAGAGATGAAAAATAAATGTAACGAAGGTGATAATTTATGATTACAGACGGTTTTATGTATATAGCAGTTCTGGTGTTTTTGGCGGGTTTGTTAGTTAGCTTGCCTAAAATATTTAAAGGTAAGGTAGCACAAAAGGTTTTCAGCTTTGCACCACCTGTTGTACTTATTTATTTAGGTTTAATGCTTTTATGTACCTTTAAGGTATGGGATTTAGAGGCTACAAAGGCAGCTTATAGTGGTTTGAAAAATCCAATTTTGTACGCTATGCTCTTTATAATGCTGTTGCGTTGTGATTTGAAAAAGATTATAAAGCTAGGCCCTAAAATGCTTATAGCATTCTTTTCAGCAACATTTTCAATAGGTTTGGGCTTTGTTGTAGCTTATGCTATTATGCACGGAACTTTAGGCGAAGGTGCATGGCAGGCACTGGGTGCTTTGTGTGGTAGCTGGATGGGCGGAACAGGTAATATGTTGGCTATAGAGTCAGCTTTACAGGTTGAAAGTACCCAAATGGGCTATGCTCTTGTAATGGATTCTATTTGTGCCACAATTTATGTAATGTTCTTGCTATGGGCTATTGGTTTTTCAAAGGTGTTTAATAAATGGACAAAAGCTAACACCAAAACTATTGATGAGGTTGGTGCTTCCCTAGAGGCAGAGGCTAAGGCTAATACAGCACCACTAACTTGGCAAAATATTGCTATATTGTTAGGCTCAGGCTTATTGGTTTCTGCTGTATGTCAACCAATAGGAGAACTTATAAGCACATACCTACCATTTTTTGATAAAGCAACCTGGACAGTTTTAATGGTTACAGTGTTAGGTGTAATACTAGCTATGACACCTTTTGGCAAGCTAAAGGGTACTGAAGAAATCTCTAATGTACTGTTGTATATAGTAATTGCGTTAATTGCTTCTCGTGCAGATTTAAGTGGTATGAATAATGCACATTTGTGGCTGATAACAGGCTTTATAGTTTTAATTATTCATGTAGGTATTATGCTTGTTTTAGCAAAGCTGTTAAAGCTAGACATATTCACCTGTGCAGTTGCTTCTTTGGCAAATGTAGGTGGTACAGCTACTGCACCTGTTTTGGCAGGTACTTACAGTAGTGCATTGGTTCCTGTTGGTATTATTATGGCATTGCTTGGATATGTTGTTGGTACCGGTGGTGGCTTGATTGTAGCACAACTAATGAGTATTTTTGCATAGTACAAAATTAATACAGTTTACAAGTTGATATATTATTAAAAATGGACTGCTTCCATGTTATTGTTGAAGCAGTCCATTAAATTTTTTAATTAAATATCTGTTTTTCTGTCACGAATTAAATTTCGTCTTTTTCCCAATGTCTTCCAACCTGCTCTTACTACTACATCTCTCATACTAAACAGCTTAAATGGAGCAAGTGGCATTGTATAAGGTACACCTAAAACAGATTTACCACAAACATTTACAAGTACCATACAGAATAATAATAATATTCCCCATATGCCAAAAAATCCACCTGCAAAAATAAACAGTATTCTTAATACGCTTAATTGTGGATATAAATTTGGGATAACATAGCTGGAAATAGCAGTTAATGCAACAATCATTAATGTTGGGGCACCAATTAATCCTGCACTTACTGCGGTGTCACCTATAACTAATGCACCCACTATGCTTACTGCGTGACCTAAGGTTTTTGGCAGTCGCAAACCAGCTTCTCGCATTATTTCATACATAAATAATACAAGTAAAATCTCTGTTATTAGTCCAAATGGTGTACTACCAATAGATATTGCAACCTTGTTTAATATTTGCTCTGGGAAAAGTTCCGGATTAAATAAGGCTACAGCAGTGTATAACCCTGGCAACAATGAAGCTATAAAAAAACAGGTGTACTTTAGGCAACGAATCATAGTTGCATAATAGGGTTTATAGGAGTAATCTCCCATTGTTTGAAAGTTTTCTACAAATAGATAAGGTATAACTAATGCAGATGGTGTACCGTCTATTAAAATAGCAATTCTGCCCTCGTTTATTTTTCCAGCAGCAGTGTCGGGGCGTTCTGTTATTCCTACTCCACTAAATAAAGAATGGTCGTTGTCATCTTCTAAATAGCTTGTCATATATCCACTGGCAAGTACAGTGTCTAAATCTATAGAGTCTAGCTTTTTTCTAAGCTTTTCTAAAATGGTATCACTTACAGCGTCAGTAAGGTAGCACAAGCATATATCTGTTTTACTTACACCACCTACTGTCATAGTTTCAAATTTAAGGTTAGGATTTTTTATTCTTCTGCGAAGTAAAGTCATATTAATTCTCAATGGCTCTACAAAGCCCTCTCTGCTTCCTCGTTCAGACGCCTCGCTGTCAGGTTCGGATACACTTCTAAAGCTGAACCCCTGCACACCAATACATAAGGCAACACTGCAACCGTCTATTAATAGCACTGCAAAGCCTGACATTATCATTTGCATAATTTGCTCATAGGTTTCAAGTCGCATTACTTCAGATGCCGATAAAACAGATTTTTCTATATACATAAACAATTCCATTTTATCTATATTAGGGTACTGTTTTTCTAATATAGGATTTACTACACTAACTGCAAGGGTTTCTTTGTTACACATACCCTCCATAGTTAGTAAAGCACCTTGAACATTATTTACAGTTAAATTTCTTACAGTAAAGTCCGCAGAGCCATTAAATTTTTTTTGCAGATATTCAAGGCTTTTGCCAAGTTGTGATTCTATGTGATTAATAGTTGGTTTTACAATAGGGTCTTTATCGTCGCAAAAATAATCGCAAAATATTTTAGATAAATTTTTCATAATATCACCTATAAATTGTTATTTGCAGATAATAATAATTTATACTGAAGTGTGGTGTATAATTTACTTAAAATAAGAATTGTTGGAAAGTTGTAAAATAAAAAGACCAAAAATAAAGTTCCATAATAGAACTCGTGATATAATGTTAAGCGACCAAACCAAACATCGAAAGGAGAACTATTATGGAACGATTAAATAATAACACAAAGAGAAGAAAAGGTAAAC
>JAXKHT010000038.1:0-5563 GCA_036549705.1 Acutalibacteraceae bacterium
AGGCTCTGTGTCATATTTAGCAAGCTGATACATAAGTGACCACACCTTGCGTTGCTGTCCTGCTGACATTCCCTTTACGGTATCTTTATGTTTTGCATTATTTCTTCGTCTTTGGCTGGGAACTGGAGGCACCTGCATTTGAGATGTTTTCATACGAGATACCAGCTCAGCTACAACCTTTTTATATTCATCCGTTGATAGTTGTTTTATACTTTCTTTTCCTGTTATACCATAAACCAGTTGATGAAGCATATCATCATTATGATTAGTGTTGTCAATCATATTTAATGTTGCACCCATACCGTAGATGCGTTGTATCTGAGCTGTACTTAACATATTTTATACCTCCACTAATGTTATTTTTGGTGTTTGTTCTACAACAAATGCTGCCTGGATTTTTTTCATTAATTCGTCTACAGCGTTTTGAGTGTCAATTTTATTAATATCACAAATCGTCTTAAATTGTTGCCATACAGAAGCCTCCATAAGTAGATATGCATATTCCTGTGCCTGTGGTTCTGACATTCCTGTAATTGTTATTAGGTTATCAATATCTTTTTGGTAGTTGATACCCTTGCACTTTTTAGCAACAAGTTTAGCTGTTTTATCATCTAAACACATTGATTGAATAACCTCATCAACTGTTGTATTCGATACAAAGTTACCTTGCCATATTCCTGCAACTAACCTTTTTGCCGGAGCGGTAAGTTCTAACTTTGTTGTAGTTTTAACCATATCGCTATACACCGTGCCAAATATCTGTGGCAACAAGCTTTCAAGAGTAATTTTAACGCTTTCGCTAATAGTCGCCTGTAGGTTGTTTTCTGTACCCTCATACTTAATTGATTTATATTTAGTATTAGAAAGGTCTTCTTGTGCAGTTTTAAGTAAATCTGCTTCAATAGTGTCAGCTTCTTGCTTGAGCGTTGCAATCTCATTTTTTAGCTTAGCAAGACGGTCAATACGTGTTGCTATTACTTCGTGTTTTGTTTTTAATGCAGTCAATGTATCAGTCATCACATATCACCGCCCTATGTATTTTAGTAGCACAACCATAGCAAATATCAATACCCATTACAGTTTTAACATTTTCAGCATTTCCACAAAAGTTACAAGTCTTCGTGTGTTTGCGTATTATTATTTCGTTACCGTTATGTTCTATATCAACTGCGTTTCCGGCAAACAATCCAGCTTGTGTGCGAAGCTGTTTTGGCAGTGTAATACTACCATTTCTGTTAATTTTCTTACTTGGCATATATAATTCCTCCTATTCTAAGTTAGTCCTCACTCTGCATTACTATGGGCTTGTGACCATTCGTAAAAATACGAGCTGCATTAAGGTGCGGAGATTACTCCGCTTTTTATTAATATTTTTCTAAAATCCTTATGTTTTTATATTTTTTCAAACACCCATTCAGGAAGTATTATTTTGTAATCATGCAACATTTCAAACTTCATTTCTTCTACTGTAAAGATACCTGAATCAACCAATAGTTTTACCGCCTGTTGCAATGCGAAGTCAGTAAAGTTCCCATTTTTGTCAAGTGCTGTCAAATCATCTACATCAACATACCCTCGAAAAAAATTAGTTGCTTTCCGTTTTAATGATACTGTCACTTAAAATACATTCTCCTTCTGTATTAGTTCAATATCACAGTTATTCTTAATAAAATGACTCTTTAATCTTCTAAATGATGTCCAATAAGGGCTGTAGTATATACGTGTGTTTTTCTCTTTAATTAGCTGTTGTTGCTTTTTGTTTTTTGTAATTTTCTCTATTTCCTTTTTAGTAAAGATACATTTTTTAGAAGGACACATAAATCTTTTAGCAACTTCTGAATTTTCATTTAAATATTCTAATTTTATATAACCGTTTACATATACAGCTATAACATTTTTCAAGGAATTTTTACTTTCTCTAAGTAATACAAGACTTATATCGTATCCGTCAATTTTAAGTTTAACTCTACCGCCTAGAAAATCTGTGAGTTTGCTCTCAATATATTTCCAATCTTCAACAGTCATTATCCTCGTCCTCCAGCTTAGATTCTATGTAATCAATTACAGAATCAAACAGTTGTATTGTGATATACATAATAACAGCACTAAATATGCTAAATTCTACTATGATTTCAAGTATATATTTAGTCACATTTAACACCTCGTTGCCTCTGTATTGCTCTTATATCCTGAGGTTGTAGCTTTGTGGCTTCGTATTCTGAAAGTTTTCGCAAGCAGTCGCCAAGGGTAACTCCGTCTTTTATTTCAATTCTTCCTTGTTCGATTATCTGTGTGTACCACCTATTGTAATTTTGTGGCTTCATAAACATCCCACAGCAGGAAGGGTCGTTTTTACATCTGTTATCACAACCCTCTTTACAGTAATAACAGCAATAATTGCCATGCTTCTTATCGCAGTTGAAAATTTCGCACTGCTTTGTAACATTAACTGTCATTAATTTCACTCCTTATTCTATATTCTCTGCTCTGTATTTATGTGGGCTTGCAACCACTCTTGATACTTCAAAAGCTACATTAGAGGTGGAGTCCCAAAAATCTTTGGAACTCCAATATTATTAAAAGAAGGAAAAAGTTGTAAGCGATTTAATGTATATTTAACAGCAGTTTTATGAGGCTTTTAACAATATTTGCATTGCCTTAGCCATAGCAACCAAACCTGCATAACTGATGTCCTGATTATCTACAGCGTTACTAAATAGATTGTGTGTACCTCTGATACCTTGCTCTGAGCGTGCTATTTTTAACATAAGGTCAATCTCTTTAGCCTTACCGGTAATTGCAGGATAAAGTAATTCAATATCAGATGAAGTAATTTGTGAGGTATGTCTGACTTTAGATAGCTTTGTACGGTTGATTATCTGTGCAAACGCTGCACGCCCTCTATGTAAATTACTATAAGTATCCTCGTTACCAACTAGACATACACCGATTTCAGGGTAGCTGTCGAAGAACGAACGCACAGTTTCAATAGTTTTTATTGGAAGATGCTGAGCCTCGTCTATAATTAGCACCTTACGTTAACCTCTTAGGCGGTTAACAATGCGTAGCCACATATCGTCTTTTCTTCCAGGTTGTACTCCTAGCTCCATACATAAATACTTTAAAAATGCTGCAGTAGTAGCAAAGCAAGGATTAACTGTTATGTATACAGCTGTATTAGGATAATCTTTAGCGTACTGTAGACAAGCCATTGTTTTTCCTATTCCTGCATCACCACACTCTATAGCAAGTCCACCTTTTAAGTGACATAGTCTGATTGTGTTATATACACCCTGACTAATACTTGTAGCTACATATCCATTTACATTAGTTATGCTTGCCACTTGTTTTTCGGCTTCTTGGTTAGCAAATATCTCCCTTAGCTTGTCCTCTAACTTGGATACATCACCTTTATAAGCACCCTTTAAATATGTACTTATAACAGCTGAACTATATCCTATTTTCTTTGCTGCGAGACTTTGAGAGCCACATTCATCTATGTATGAACGAAGTTTATCTTGCAATGTCATTAATAGTCATCCTTTCTCTTTTCTGCATTGCGTATCATTCTGTCTATATCTACCGTTACCGTTGGGGTATCATCACCTACAGCCATTGCATAAGGCTGTTCATCCGCACGCTGTATGCTAAGTATTGGATTATTTTTTGGTGTAGAAGTTCGTTTATTGTTTTCTACTTCGCATAAAACAATATCAAGTGCAGATTTAGCACCCAGGGCAACAATTCTGCTTGCTTTTGCGTTATCAGCAACAATTCTTTCTTGTCTTCTAACCTCACGAATAGCAGTTGCAACTGTATCTTTATCAGTACCATATTCCAGTACAGTTTCATTAGCACATTGTGCAGTGGTTATGTATCTGTCCTCTAAATCATATACTCGCACGGTAGCAAGGTTTTCAGGGTCATATCGCACATATACCTGTTTGCCTTGCCAGTGTAGCAACAACTCATCATTGTAATACTCTAAACGCTGTCCAGCTATGGTTATATATACACCTCTGCGGTTGACCTTGTGTGGTCGAGATGTTCGTAACATCATCAGCCACAAATCTTCTTCACTTGCAACACGCTTTGTTTTTAGGTTTTTGAAGTATACTTCATTTCTAGGCAGTCCCTTGTCAGCTTGTACCGGACCATTATATTCTTGATAATTAAAATTGTAATCCAGCATTTCCTCAACAATGCGAGTAAATTCAACTTCATCAATAATATTTCCGTGTTTAAGTATTTTCTTTAATCGTTCCGGTCTTTCAAGTACATTACCGCCAGTGTATGTATCAAATAACCTTGATAGTCTGTCCTTAACATCTTTAAATCGTCTTTCAATAGTCTTAGCTCTTGGGTTACGTACTAAAGCATTAGTCATTTCAATACCTAATCGCTTAAAAATCGGTGGTGGTTCTATCTTATCTTGTTTACTTTTTCTCTTTCTGTGTCCAAGTCCACCTACATCAAATGTTAAGAACTCACGGCCATTATCTACATATATGTTTTTAGGTATACCGTATTTAAGAATACCTTTTCTTAATGCGTACAAAGTAGCTTGTGAAGACGGATTGTCAGTTATATATACTCCTGTAAACATACCTGACCTTGCATCCATAAAGGCAGTAAGATACATTCGTTTTGTTTTGCCATTTTCACCGCCCACAAACACATCAAAGGTATGGTTATCAGCTATCCAGTAGTCGTTACTGTCCATATTTTCGTACTCACGTCTGATATATAAACCATATTTGTCTTTATATGCTTTTTCACCGTCACGAGCGTATGTTTCAACTGGGTCAGGAACATCTGTGTCTAGATGTCTATAAAATGTTGATGGATGGGGCATAGGCAATAGCTCAGGGTGTTCCTGTTTTGCCCACAGCATTGTGTAATCGTAACAAGCCTTAACCGGATGCTTAGCCTCATCAAGATAGTAATACAAAAACGCTTCCCATAAATTCTTATCAATACAGCTTATTCCTTTGCGTTTAAGTCCTCTACCGTCTATCAAATCCGCTACATTTCCTGTTCTGTATATCTTGCGTTTTCGATATAGTATGTCAGTTGATATTTTCACAGGGTAGCTGTCTTTATATTCTGCAACAAAAGCCTTATTTGCTTCAACCTTAGAACCACCGTAATCATATATGTAATTATCCCAGTCGTCTAAAATTTGTAGCCACAATGCAACCTCTTGCCTTTGATTATCGTTCAGACTTTCATAGTCAAGGTTTTTCATTACCTGTGGCTTTCGTTCCTTTGGGGCAAGCTCGTCAGGAATGGGAATGTTATTTGATTTATAATATGCAACCTGCTGTTCTGTAGTAAGCTCGGTTATTGGGATTTTATATCTGTAACCGTTATGTATGTTAGGTTCTTTATCAGCATTAATTTTACCGTCCTTAGCAAGTTTTTTTATATACTGCTCACTACAACCTTTAGCTGTAGCAAATTCCTTAGTTGTTAGGTATACCATTGTTTCACATCCTTTTGACCTGTCATCATCAGAGCAGGTAGGTCATATCCTGCTGACCACCTTGCGGTGGTTTCGACT
>JAXKHT010000039.1:0-15221 GCA_036549705.1 Acutalibacteraceae bacterium
GGTGAATTTAAAATAGTTAAAGATATAACTAAAAAAGAAAAGATGAAAATTCCTACACATATTGATAGCTGTCCAGTTTATCGCATAAGTAATTTGCTAACATCAGACAGACTATTCGGTATAGATGATTATAGAACTGTATACAGTTTGGTATCAGAGTTATTGGTGCGAATTAGCCAAATAAGTAAGGTTTTAGATAAATTTGCACAACCAAGTATGACTGGCCCACAATCGGCTATGCACAGAGATGATATAACAGGAGAATGGGTGCTGAAAATCGGAGATTATTTTCCAAGGAACACTCAAGATGAACCTAAGCCTGAATACATTACTTGGGATGCAGATATGGAGGCTAACTTTAAACAAATAGAACTAATTATCAATCAACTGTATACTGTTTCTGAAATGGGCAGTGCTTTGTTAGGTGACCTGAGTAACAAAACAGGAGATGTACCAAGTGGTTCTGCACTTAGAAGATTAATGATGTCCCCTCTTGCAAAAGCAAGACGAATAGTAAATCGTTACAATCAACCTGTAAAAAAGATACTTTTCTACATTGGCTAAGCTTCAAGGAGTGGATATATCTCCTACAGAGATAACTATAAAATGGAATGACGGTTTACCGTCAGACCCTGTTGAGGATGCAGAGATAGCAAATATACGCACAGGAGGAAAGGCTACTCTTAGCCAATATACAGCTATAAAAAGATTGGATAAGATGTCTGATGAAGATGCTGACACAGAGTTGGAAATGATAAGAGGAGATACATTAGAAAACAGTGCAGGAACTGTGCCACCTTTTGAGGAAGAAACCGTATTAGAGGTTGAATAATGGCACATCTAACTTATGAACAGGCTCTTGCTAAGCTGTACACCAAGGCAGAGGCTAAGCTAATAGAAACTATAAAACATAAGGTAGCTCACGGTAATGCCACAGCGTATGAACGCTCACTGCTAAAGCAAGTTAATGAGCAGATACAAGCATTGAGAAAATCTTCTGATATTCTTGTACAACAGTTGGTAAAAAACAGTTATAAGCAAGGTTTAGATGCACTTTTGCAAGATATAGCCTCCGACCCAGTTGCACCACAAGCATACAATCTTATGAGTGGTTTAAACACTAATCAAATTAATATTATAGTAGATAACATTACTAGTCAGCTTAATCAGGCTATTGCTACAGTTGGTAGACGGTGTAATGATTATATAAGGCAGACAGCTCTCTCTGCAACGGCAAAAAAGCTAACAACAGGACAAACCGTGCGACAGATGCAGAGAGAACTGGAGGCTAATCTTGAAAAAGCTAATATAACATCAATAGAATATTCAAACGGAGTACAGCATAAAATAAAAGATTATGCCAGTATGGTGGCAAGAACTACAACAGCCGAAACCCAAAACACTGCACAGCGTATTCAGGGCAAGGCTTGGGGCTATGATTTGGTTATTATGACTACGCATTATCCTACCTGTGAAGTATGTGCTATGTATCAAGGGCGTGTATATGCAACAACCAAAGAAGCATCAAATGGAAAATACAAGGATAAAAACGGTAACCCTTTACTTTTTCCTTACATATATGATACTGTTTTTGTTGATGGCTATGACACCGTACATCCAAATTGCAGACATAGATTTGCTGTGTTTCCACCAAATGCATATACTCTTGATGAATTGGCAGAATTCAGTAGACAGAGTATGCAACCTTTTGTTGATAATCGTTCCGATGAAGAGCGAAAAGCCTATGCCACTGAACAAGCGATAAAAAGAAAACGCAATGAAAGTCGTAGACAGTATGAACAGATAAAAAGCTATTTGCCTGACCAAGCACCAAAAACTTTTTCAGGCTGGCAAAGAATGAAATCTGCTAATTCACAGCGTTATCATGATTTAATGGATGATTATAAAACTATTAGAAATATAATAAGTTCTAAAGAGAAAAACTTGTTAAATGAACAGTCTATTATTTCTCAAAAAGATGTTAGCAACGGATATTCAGTTAATAGAAAGTTGGTAAATTCAAAACAATATCATGATAAATTTTCTTCACTACCAATAAGTAAAAATGTTTATGAATCCGCATACAAGGAATGTGGAAGATTATTAGAATTTTCTGACGGAAAACCAAACGAACATATGATAGCTATCAATGCTCGCAATGGTAATTTGGTAACAGATAATATGGCTAGACACGGTGAACTTACACGAACCTCATTTAATGAAGATGAGTATAATAAAATACTGGCTTGTAAAGATGGTGTTGTGTTAATGCATAATCATTCAACAAGTGTTCGTCCATCAGGTACAGACATAAAAACATTTGCAACAGACGATAATATTAAAATGTCATTAATCGCTTGTCACGATGGTGATGTTTATGCTATAATGTCAGCAAAGAAAGATGTTATAAAGCTGTATGATGATGCATATAATACCTTAAGAAAAACGCATAACGAAGATACAGCTAAAGCTCTTGTTACCCAATTATTGTATAGTAAAAACGAAACAGGTAACTTATTTGATTTGAGGAGGTTGTAATTATGGCTAATAAAGTTTGCGATAAAGAGTATTTAATACATGATGACTCCGGTAATATAGATCCAAGTGAGTTTACCGAGGATATGAATAAAGCCCTTGAAGATTATATAAAAAGTTTAGAACAGCCACCTACTAAGCAGTAGGTGGAATTTTTATACCCAAGTATAGTTGTTTGAATAGTTGAATATTTGCCCTGTATGGCGTTTTTATTTCAATAGTAAAGTTAATAGGGGAATTTAATTAAAACAAAATTAAACAGTCTTAAAGGGGTATTAAACGCTATCTAATTTGCGTTACCTCTGCATAAGTTATCAAGCTCCCATTTGGGGGCTTTTTATATTACCAAAATTCAAATTTAGGAGGCAGTAAAATGGAAGATAACAGTCAATTAGACAACAAAAACAATAAGCCAACTGAACCTGATGCAACTGCAACGGATACCGACTTGGCAAACAATACAGAAGAGCTTGAAGCACTACGTACGACAAATGCAACGTATGAAAAGGTGCTAAAGGCTATTTTTGGTGTGGCAGAAAGCGAATCGTTAGGTGATGTTAATGAGCATCTAAGTATTTACAACAGCAATCTTGAAGCTAAAAATACAGCTGTTAACGACAGAATTATTACAGCTGAAATAAAAGCACTACAAGGCTACAATACCAAACTATTAGCAAAGGTTATTGACCGTAGTAACATAAAGATTGCCGAGGACGGAACAGTTACAGGCTTAGCCGAAGCTGTGAAAACAGCTTCTACAGAATATCCTGCTGTTGTAGTTAAAGATAATAAAGAGCCTTATGCTCCATATCATCCAGCTGATACAAAACAAACAACACAATTAACAATGAATGACATTATCAGAAGAAAAAGGAGTAATTAATTATGCCAAATATTATTACAAGACAAGATGCAGAAGCATTAATTCCTGTTGAAAGTTCAAAAGAAATAATTACAGCAGTTCAAGAATCATCTGCTGCACTAAAACTAATGCGTAAGCTACCGAATATGACATCTAAACAACGCAAAATTCCTATTTTATCTTCACTGCCTGTTGCAGGCTTCGTTGACGGCGATAATGGTCTGAAGTCTGTATCAGCTGCAGCTTGGAAAAATAAATTTATTTCAGCTGAGGAAATTGCAGTTGTTATTCCAATTCCTGAAGCTGTTCTAGATGATGCCGAATACGACATTTGGGAAGAAATAAAGCCATCTATTATTGCAACTTTCGGTCAGGTTATTGATGGAGCTATCTTTTTCAGTAAGGATAAACCAGCTTCTTGGGAAGAGGGTATTGTGGTAAAAGCGATGTCTATTGGTAAAACTGTAGCTAAAGGCACAGGTGACGACATTGCAGAGGATATAAATTTAATGATGGGTATGGTTGAAGCTGATGGCTTTGATGTAACAGGATTTGCAGGAGATATATCAAACAAAGCCTCTCTTCGTGGTTTAAGAGATAAAAATAACGGACTACTATTCCAGCCATCTCTAACAGCAGATACACCTGCTACTTTATATGCACAGCCAATTACTTATGTAAAGAATGATGCTTGGGATAAAGAAACTGCTTTGTTGCTAGGCGGTGACTTCTCACAGGCTGTATATGCCATTAGACAAGATATGACATATAAGGTGCTTGACCAGGCTGTTATCACTGATAATCAAGGCAATATTATTTATAACCTTGCTCAGCAGGATATGGTCGCTCTTCGTTGTGTAATGCGACTAGGTTGGCAGTTGCCAAATCCAGTTACAAGACTTAACGGAAATGATGATACTCGTTATCCGTTTGCTGTGCTTACTCCTGAGGGTGAAGTCTAATGATTACCGTAGGTGTAGACGGATATATAACAGCACAGGAGGCTGACGAGCTTATATCTTCTTGTCATAAGAATAGCTTAGCAGAGAATTGGTTAGCTCTTAGTACAGAAGATAAAGAAGCATATATAAGGTCTGCTACATATCGTATTGATTGCTTACCTATAAATGGATTTAAGCATAGTGCAAAACAACAATTACAGTTCCCACGAGGTATGTCTTCGGACATACCTCATATTGTTAAGCTGGCTACAGCTGAGGAAGCTCTTTCTGCAACAGATGAACAGCTGTTAAAACGCATTGCTTTACAGCAACAAGGTGTAGAGAGCGTTACTCTAGGCTCTGCATCAGAAAGCTATAACGGTAACGCTATTACAAAGAACACACCCTTGCTTAGTCAAACAGCATATAACTATATGCGACAATATATTTTAGGCTCGGTGAGAATAAAATGAGTATATTTGATTGCTATTTTAATCATAAAGTTGGTATACATAGAAAAACAGGTGTTAACGCTTATGGTGATACTGAGTATTCTCCTAGTTTGGATAAAACTCCAACAGAAATTAGATGCAGGATCGAACATAAATATAAAGAAATTTTAGATAAAGACGGTAACAAAATAACAAGTGAAGCTATGCTGTTTACTGACACACCACTTGTCCCTCTTGATATTGTCAAAATAGACGGTCACCAATACACAGTTAAGGTATGCAAGCCTATGGACAGTGTATTAGGTGGACTTGACCATTATGAGGTGTATCTATAATGGGTGTGCGTATTAAATTTAATGAAGACGAATATCTGAACGGATTAAAAACTGCAGAACAAAATTTACAAGAAGAAATTAATAAGCTGACCGAAAAGGGCGGTAAAGGTTTATTAGATGCATTGTTTTATGTAGGTGCTGAAAGTCAGAAACGAGCACCAAAGGATAATGGTGACCTGCGTGGTAGTCTACAGGTTGAATTAGGCGAAAAGTTGTATGCACAAGGGGTAAATGACAAAGGTAATAACTATGTAGAGATTGTAGGAAAGATACCTGAACAACTCAAAGAGGGTAAAGTAAGTTTTAACACAGAATATGCTGCAACTCAGCACGAACAAATTAATTATCATCATGAAAATGGTCAGGCTAAATATCTTGAAAGTGTACTTATAGAAAGTCAGGAAAGAATTCTTAATTGTATAGCAGGAAAAATCAAAGAGGAATGGGGTGCTGACTAGTGTTAGAAGCATTGCGGACATATCTAATAGCCCAAGGATATAAGAATGTGTATTGTGATTTTATGCCTAAGCCTGATACGAATATACAAGCTATTAATATAACAAAGTGGGGACATAATATTGGTAGCATTAATGACGGTACTGGCACACACTACATACAAATACAGTGCCGAGATGTCAACTATTCATCAGCCTTTGAAACTTGTAGACAACTGTTTAAGCTACTTGATAGTGGCGTGGATGAAACGCTTATAAACCTCACACCTAATATTTTCTGCATAGCCAGACCACGCAGAGGACCACTGATATATGAGCGTGGTAATAACTACACTACAGCATATTGCGAGGTTGCCCTTTGGGGTAAAAACTAATTTTTAAATTATATAAAAAGGAGCTTTAATTATGGGTAAAAAATACTTAAAAGGATTTTCAAATTTTGGTTACTGTATTGTAACAGAGGACACAGCTGATAACTATGCTACAGAAACTGATAGAAAGCGTATACCATCAGCACGAAGCTGTTCACCAACCGATAATCGTACAGATTTTTCAATCCCTGGTGATGATGGTGTATGGGATAGTGGTTCTGAATGGAAAGATACAACATCTGAAATAACATTCAACGAACTTGATTTAGAAACACTAGCAGAACTAACAGGTGCAACAGTTAATGAAGACGGTTCTATTGATGAAGGTGTTTTAGATAACGCACCTACAGTTGCTGTTAATTACAGTGCATTGAGAGCTGACGGTGGCTATAGACTTTACTGTTATTTTGCTTCTGTAGCTACTAATATTAAAGTATCTCACACTACAAAAAGTGAAAATACAGACGCACAATCTTACACAATAACATTTAAGCATACACCTCGTAAACTTGACGGAGTAATGAGAAGAACAAAAGATGTAGCTAAGGGAGAACCTCTCGATTGGCTTAACACAGTAAATGTCGTTCAGAAAACAGAAAATGGCGAGGCTACTGAATAATGAATATATTACAACGACTTAACCCCAAAAAGGACAAAAGTTTAGAATTGTCTGCACCACGCAATTTTACCTTACACGGTGTAAAAATACATAAACTTTCAGTTGCTAAATATGTTGAATGGTTAAAAATAGCAGATGACTTACCTGAAATTATTTGTGGTTGTGCCTTTCCTGACTGTGATAACCTTGCAGATATGGTTAATAAGATTGTTGAGCTTGACCGTCAGGCTGTTTTGCAACTGGTAGGCAGACTTCTAACGACAGTTCCTACAGAGATTTGCAGACTGCTATCAAATTTACTTGATATTGAAGAAAGTAGATTATTAGATGTTAAATCACCTAACCCACTTACCCTTAATCAGCTTGCTGATATTATTATAGCTTTTGTTAGAGTAAATGATTACAGCGATTTTTTCGACAGCGTGCAACAGCTATTGAAGACCTTCCACCAGAAGAGGAACACAAATACACAGGACACTACTGGTTACAACGGTGGTTAGCTGTTGCACAAAGCATAGGAATAACAAAGTCAGAACTGCTTAATCAATACTATTATGATGAATTTATCTGCGTTATGGATGAATATAACGATATGCATACCCTTGATAGTGACAAGTCAGAGGCTGTTTATGCTGATGAATTTTAATTTTTAATTGTGAAACCCCCTTTTATATGATATTATTACATTGTAAAGGGGAGATATTTTATGAGTATTCGCAGAAAATTGTTTATAGTTGGTGTATCAGGTCTAATACTTGGTGCTATTTTTCTAGCTATATTTATATCACATAATATATCAAGAAATGACAGTGCAACAAATGTAACTACACAGGCTTTTTTTGAGAAGATGTATGAATACGGTTTTGATACTGTTAAAGAAAACAAAGGAACATACGGTTTATACTATGAGTCTTATAATCCAACTATGAAAATTACAGTTCATAAAAATAGCAAAGGTTATGTTAACTATGTTGCATTTGAAACAAATGATTTTGCAGATGATGAGTTAATATTAACATCTGAATTGTTATCATTTCTTATTTCTGATAGCAAAGTTATAGAGAATGTAGTTGATATGATTAATGGTTCAAATCAGCATGGTGATAGTATATCTATGGAAACAGTTGAAACTGATAATTATTTATTCACGTATTTTTGCAATTTGGATAAACGTGATTACGAATGGGAGTATGAACAATCTCTGTATTTTGAAACAATCTAATAAATATAAAATAGGCACTCCGAAAGGGGTGCTTATTCTTTTACTCTAAAGGTGGTGTTAATTTGTCAAACGAGTTAAATGTTGGCAGAATAGTTGCAGAAATAGCATTAGAAGCAGAAACAAAAAACGCTGAGGATAAAGTAAAAGCCTCTGCTGAAAATATTAAATCAACAATGAAGACAGTTGCTGATACACCAACACAGTTGCAAATACACGCAAATACTAAGCCGGCAATAGATGAAGCCAAGGAAGCAAATAGAATTGTAAATGATTATTTTACAAGAAATGCACCTCAAGTATTTGATAAAGAAGGATACCGTAGGCTGTTAACTGATTTAATGACTGATACACAGATACAGGTTCCTGTAGCAATACAGGTTGACACAACATCAACAGAAATGATGTTGCAAAAAATCAGGGAACAACTACAAGGTATGGGCTTTGAGGCTGGAGAAGTAGAAAAAATAATGCAGAGCTGTTTTAGTGATATAACTGCATATAGTAATTATGAAAAACAGCTGGATGTTGTTGCAACAAAGTTAGAAATTCAAAGAAGAAAAGTCGAAGAATTACAAGCGACACAAAGCAAGTATAAGGGTAGGAGTTTAGGAAATCATGAAATATCAGCTGCTGAAAAAGTAACTAGAGCTTATGAGTCTGAAAGTTTGAAATTACAACAACTTGAAAGACAATTTGATAGAGCTATTGTTGCCCAAGACAATTATGTTAATCGTAAAGTTACTGCTTATCAACGAGCAGAAGCTGCCGCACAAAAGGCAGCCGATAAAGAAGCATTGGCTTCGCAACGAACTGCTAACAAAGATGCAACCTTCGCGATAACAGAATTAACATACGGTATGACTGCATTTAATTCATTATCACCAGTGGCAATGAACAATCTTAGGAACATAATTAGACAGATAACACTACTAAGAAGAGTTTCTCAATCAGGAGCAAGTCAAGGTGTAATGATTTTTACAGGAGCTATGGCTGGTCTAATAACGGTAGCTACTCTTGTTGCTAATGTAGTTCAGAGCGTTGTTGAAAAACAGGAAGAATCACGAAAAAAAGCAGTTGAATTATCAAAAAGTTATCAAGATGATTCAACATCAATACAAGATTTATCCGATAAATATATTGAATTAAAAATGCAGTTAGATAAAGCTATTTTATCAAGGACTGAAGAAAAGGATGCACAGACAGAACTGCTTGAAATACAAGAAAAACTAATTGAAACTTATGGAAATGAAGCCAAAGCATTAGATTTAGTCAATGGTAAAATCACTGAACAAATCAGTAACATTGAAGCTTTAAACAAAGCCAAGGCACAGGAAATTGTCGCACAAAACTATAATCAGTATAACGAAGCCAAAGAAAAACTTGCAGAGAATAAACCCTTTTCACTTATTACAGGTATGACAATGGTAAATCCTGCAATGATTGGAATTGAAAAAACAGTTAAGGAATATCAAAAAGTATTTGAAAATACAGAGTTCTATAATGGCACATTTTCCATTAATTTTGACATAACAAAAGCTAAAGATGAATTAGTTAATTTAGGTAAATATACCGATAAGTTAATCAAAGATGATAAAATATCGAAGGATTTTAGTGAACAAATAAAATCAGGTATCTCAAATGCGTTATCAAATTTAGACACTGAAAAAATTAATCAATATAAAACCATTGTTGAAGAGTATGAAAACGCACTTGATGTTATTAACGGAAAATCAAAAACAAACATTGATATTCAAGAGCAGATTTATACACAAGTTAAAAGCAATGCAAGTACAATAGAAGATTTGGCATCAGCCTACAGTAATTTAAGTGAAGGTGAAAAGCTAGACTCTAGTAAGCTGATGGAACTATGCGACACATACCCAAAGCTGGCACAATACATTGCTGAAACTGGCGATTTGTCATTGGAAAACGGTAATAAAATTAAAGCTGTTCAAAAAGAGTTACTACAATCTAATATTAGACTAATAGAGAGTAATCGTGATGAGTTGGTGTCTAAGAAAAATTTGACAGCAGAGGAAACATCATTATTACAAAATTATACAGCTTCATTAAAAATCTATCAGGAACAGCTGAAACAACTAAACACCAAGGACAACATAGACCTTGACTCCTTTAAAGCCTCAGCAGATGATTTAAGCAGTGCTTACAACAAACTAATTAACAGTAAAAAATTAGATTTTGAAACAACCCTTAGTCTGATACAGACCTATCCTGAAATTGCTCAAGCTATGGCAGAAGGCAATAATTCTATGGAAAAGCAAAAGGCTATTATCGAAAAACTTTATGAAGCAAAGAAAAAAGAGTTATTGCTAAGCCTTGAGGCTGACCAAAAGGAATTACAATCGTTAATTAAAACTAATAACGCTAAAATTGCTGAGTACGAAAGAATGATTGAAGCATATCATATGGTAGCTTCTGTAGTTACAGAGTATAAAAGTAAAATAGCTGATTTGCAGAAAGAAAACAAGAACAATAAAGACAGTTTGAATGAAACATTGTCTACTATTAAGGCTATAAAAAATATGTCTATTGCTGACTTTAGTAATGACAATAGTAGTTCTACAAGTAAAACAAATGAAAAACTTAAAGAACAGCTAGAGTTAATTGAACACCGCAGGGCATTAAATAATTTAACTTACGCAGAGGAAATATCCTGGTTAAAAATGCTTTATGCTGAATACACAGAAACAGCAGAAGAGCGTATGTCCCTTGAAGAGAAAATATATACAGCACAGCAAAATTCTATCAAGGAACAGCAACAGGCTTATAGTGATTTGTATGACAATCAAATCAAAAAACTTGAACACTTAAAAAATCTTGATCAGCTTAGCAAACAGCAAGAGCTTGCTTGGCTTAATACTTTGAACAATGAATATGTTTTAACAACGGAACAGCGTATGTCGCTGGAAGAAAAAATACATAATGTACAAAAGGAAATTAGTGAAGAAAAGGAACAAGCTATGGCTGATGCGGTTCAGGCTGAATATGACCTGCTGGAACACGAAAAGGCTATGGATAGATTAAGTGCTGAGGAAGAATTGAAATGGTTGGAACGTATTTACAGACAATATGCAATGTCTTCTAAAGATAGATCAGCTTTAGAAGAGAAGATTCATTCTGCACGAAAAAATAATGAAGAAGAAATTCAAAAGTTGCAGGAAGAAACCTTAGAAAAGGCTATAAATGCACTTGAAAACCGCAGAAAAGTATCTCGAATGACATACGAGGAAGAAATTAAGCAACTGCGTGAAATTTACAATACATACAAATTAACAGCTGAACAGCAACAAAAGGTATTGGAACAAATTAGAAGCGTAAGTGAAAGTGCAAAAAGCGAACGCTCATCCCAATTCAGCACGGTTGCAAGTGGTGTTATTGAAGCGTTAGAAAATAGGTATCAGAAACAAAGGGAAGCTGAAGAACAGCTAATCAATGATTCTATTGATGGTTGGCAACGTTGGGAAAATGAAACAGTTAATGCTATACAGTCTCAAATAGATGCTCTCGACAAACTTGCAGATACACAAAAGAGTGAAGATGAACGCAGAGAATACGAAAATAAGCGACAGGCAGCAGAACTGCTTATGGCTTACGAACATGATGACTATAATCGTAAGCAGTATGAAAAAGAACTGGCAAGATTAGATAACGAAGAGGCACAAAGACTAGCTGAAGAACAGCGAGAACAAAAACGACAACAGCTACAAGAACAGATTGAATCTGTTAAGAAAGAAAGTTCTGCACAACAAGATTTGTTAAATGCAGAGCTGGAAGCTATTTCTAAGAATTATGAAAAAGTAATGTCACAATATAGTCTAGAAAACGAAGCATATAGAATGATGTTGGATAAATCTCAAAATGAAATAGTCAAATTTATAGCTTCGTTTGCTCCGGAATATGAACTTGCAGGAAAAACTCTTGGTGAAAAGCTATATTCCGGCTTAAAAAATAAAATCAAAGATATAAATTATTGGTTTAAAGAACTTGATGTTAAATGGCAATATTATAGCAATCAAACAGCAACATTAGCACATAAGACAGTTGATGACTTTTGGAACAGCAGAGCTAATTATCAGCAACAACTAACTACAATGACACAAGTACCAAATATTAATTTGACTGTCAATTTTAATGAATCTGTTGAATCACCGGTACAGGTTGCAAGAAAAATGGAAGAGGTAACTAATAATCTTGTATCTCAGCTTAAACAGTAACGGAGGTAATTATGCAACAGCTTAAATATGTTAAGCCAGGAGGCAGTGGTGAAAACGAAAATGATTATTTGGTTTTGCGTTTTGGTGAACCATATATTTTAGAGTCCCTTAGCGGTGTTAGCGGAGTTGAAAAAACTATAGTTAGCTCTGAAGTTGCAGGGGTTGACGGTGTTATAGTTCACAATGTACGCACAGAACCTCGTGTAGTAAATGCTACTGCTTATGTTTACGGTAAAGACAGACATGAAATGTATAAAAACAGACAAAGGCTTATTTCTATTCTTGCAAATACAGAGGAAGCTGGAAGGCTGTATTATACAAACGACAATATTACAGTTGTAATTGATGCCTACCCTATGCTTCCAGGCGACTTTACAGATAGAATAAAAAATTACAATAAATGCACCATTAAATTTTACTGTCCGTTCCCTCATTGGTCAGATACTCAAATGCAAGCCTCTCAGCTGTCATATTATATAGATGAGAATGCTTTTTCGTTTCCGTTGGCATTTGAGGACACTGTTTGTTTCGCTGAAACAACAACTACAACTGTTATTGACTATGAGGGTTCAGTTCCTTCTCCTGTTGTGTTTACGCTGATGGGCGACTTGCTGTCTCCTATTATTCGTAACGAAACAACAGGAGAGCAAATAGAAATTGCTGATGTTAGCTTAGCTGACGGTGATACATTAACCGTTAACACTAAAAAAGGTGCTAAAAGTGTAATATTACATAAAGATGGTGTTACATCAGATGCGTTTCATTTAGTTACAGCTTCATCTGTATTTTGGCAACTAAAACCTGGTCGGAATGTAATCTCTTTTTCATCTAAGAAAGGTATAACCTCTGCAAACTTAATTATATCTTATACAAACCTATATGGAGGAGTATAAATATGGAGTATCCAAGCATTAAAGTATTATCCGCTGATTTTGACCTGCTGTGCGAAATTGATACATACACCTCGTTACGATTTAAACGCAGTTGGCAGTCTTATGGAGAGTTTGAATTGCACTTAATTGGTTACAATAACTGCTTACAACCAAACAATTACATAATGGTGGGCAATGATGAAAATAAGGTGGGAATTATAAAATGTATTCATACCAGTTCTGGTACAAATGGATATTCAACAATCGTTAAAGGGTATCATCTGAATGGAATGACAACACAGCGAATTGTATTACCTTACGAAGATAAGGCTAATCACGGTTATTTTTGTGTACCAAAACAAGTTGAAAATACAGAAACTAAACAAGTATCTGCCGAAACAATACTAAAAACCTTTGTTAGAGCATGTTTTCCAGCTGACATAACAAGTCCTAGAAATATTAATTTACATATTTCTGCCGATGAACAACGAGTAATGAATACTGTATGGTTAAGTAGATATGAGCAGTTAGATGAAGTGTTACAAAAAATATGTGAGTATACAGATGTTGGTTATAGGGTTTATATTGACCTAACAAACAAAAGATTAACTTTTGATATATTAACAGGTGTAGACCGTTCAGCTTCGCAGACTACTAATAGCAGGGTTATAATGTCTGAAAATTTTGAGAGTATTAATAATCTTGAATGGGTTATTGATAAAACAAAAGAAAAAAATGTAGCTTACGCTGGTGGTGTGGGCGAAGATGAAAATAGACTGGTACTTGCTGTTACAAATGAAAACGAAATGCCACAGGGTTTAGCACGAACAGAGGTATTTGTTGACTGTGGCACATTAGAGGCAACTGAAACAGAAGAATCATTGTCGTTGTCTGATGAAGCAAAGCATAAACTTTTAGATTATAAATCGCAAGAAAGCCTGACAGCTGAAAACAATCTGTCAGGCACTTATATTTATGGAAAACATTACGATTTAGGTGATTTGGTTACCGTTGTGGATATACATAACAACAAGTCGGAGGACAAGCGTATCACCGAGATAGAGGAATGTTATGAAGCAAAGTCTGTAAGTATAAAACTAACTTTTGGTACAGCTCCGGATCATCTTAACAGGGTTATTAAGAGCTTTTTACCGACTGTTAAATGATGTTTTAAGGGGGAGTTATTTATGTCTGAAAGAGCAAAATTTTTTAATCGCAGAAGTGGAGATGCTATTGGTAAGTATACATACTCTGCAGATGATTTTGCAGAGTTTTTTAATACTTTTTTTAGTGATGGCGTTGTTGGTACAAGTCTTAAGGTTTCAACAAGTAGTATTGGGGTAGTTGTTAACAGCGGTTATGCAATTATTTCAGGTCATTGGTACAATAATGACTCAAGTTTAACACTTGTAAATCCGTCTGTAGTAACTGCTAAACGCAAAGACAGTATTGCTATCAAATTAGATAAATCAGAACGAACAATAACAGCTGTGTGGATAACAGGTTCTGCTGATAGTTACCCTGTTTTGGTAGATGATAGTGATATTAAATATATCAAACTAGCTGATATTGAATTACTAGCTGGCGGTGTTATTAAGGCTGTTTACGATAAGCGACAATATTGTCACGCTTTATATACAGTATCATTAGATGAATTTAACGAGCGTTGGGACAATTTCTTAAAAGTATGTAATACAAATTATAATCAATATGTACGCAAAGCTACAGCAAATAGCGAACTTGTAAAAGCTCGTGGCGGTTATGATTTGTTGACAAGCAGATTATCTATAATTGATTATTTACTAGAATTATTATTTGAATCGGCTACAGACAATCTCTTCGATAAAGAAAGATTGCTAATCGGTGAATTAGATAACAAAGGAAGCGTTGATAATTCAATTACAAATAGCTTTACAACAGATTACATATCAATAAACGAAGGTATGACACTGTACTTTTGGGATAGAGACGGAAAAGCAGTTATGCCTGATATAACGGAATGGTATAGTAACAAATCAGCAGATGGTCTTATAAAGTACATAAATTATTCAGATGATACACGTGTTGTTAATGATTGCCGTGCTAAATATATTAGATTGAGTTTTAATAACACGATTGTAAATGCAGATAATCTGCAGATTACACTGTCTGATAAAGAACCAACCAACTACACGGAATTTGCTTATAAAATCAAGGAACAATTAATAAGCATTACAGGCTCTAATAGTGGAACAGGACTCACTGAAGAACAGCTTAAACAAATACAAAGCAATACAGCTACAATAGCTAAATTAGAAGCTGAAACAACAGCAGATATAAAAA
>JAXKHT010000040.1:0-8012 GCA_036549705.1 Acutalibacteraceae bacterium
TGACAGAAAACTTCCTGTAAACTACTTAACAGGTGACATAAACACAATTCTTTCACCTGTAGAGGGCAGAACTCTTGCTATTGGTACAACATACCTAGAGGCTGGTACATATAAGTTCAAGCTATCAATAAACAAGGTTGCTTTTGGTTATGGTAAAACTGTAAACGATAAAACAGATGGTTCACTTTCATTCAAGAGTACATATAATTCCTCTGTTACTCTAGTTGCAACAGGTGGTAACTATACATTTACTCTTGATACATCAAAAAATCAGCTAAGAATTAATTACTCTCCTGTAAAGAATGAGGCTATTGATGATGTACACCTATCTGGTGATATTGACCTTGTTCTTGACGATAATGACGGTAGTAACGATGTAGCAACAGCTACTAAGACACTAGCAGAGGGTACATACTCATTTAAGGTGTATAACTACGGTCAGGCATTAACATCAGGCGTAAAGATTGCCGATGCTGGCACAAAGAAGCTATATGGTAACTACACAACACCAGTAACTCTAGTTGCAACAGGCGGTACTTACACATTCTCATTCAACAAAACAACTAACGAGATAACTGTTGAAATGGCATAATTCACTTAAAAGTTATCGGTTAATTGTTGTTTAATTAACTTATAAGTCCTGTATTTCAGTACGATTTGTATTGGAATACAGGACTATATTTATGTCTGTTATATTGAAGAATAAAATATTTTGTGGTATTATGTATATGGGGTTATTTACGCTTTATTTGAAAATAGGTAGATTTATAAAAATATTTTTAAGTAAATAAAGGGTTTTTCAATTTTTTTTAGTATATTATATTGAATTACTTTATTTATGGGTTTTCATTTGGAGGTGTAATTATGGATATTAGAGATAGAACAGAGCAATGGGAGCAACAATATCTTGATAAATGTGCTACATTGGCAATAAACAGTAAAGGCAGAAAAAAGCCTGATGATGTATGCCCTGTTCGTACCTGCTTCCAACGAGATAGAGATAGAATTATTCATAGTAACGCTTTCAGAAGATTAAAGCACAAAACTCAGGTTTTTTAGCACCAGAGGGTGACCACTACAGAACAAGATTAACACATACACTAGAAGTGTCACAAATCGCCCGTACTATATCAAGAGCATTAATGCTAAACGAAGACCTAACAGAGGCTATTTCCCTAGGACACGATTTAGGACATACCCCCTTTGGACACGCTGGTGAACGAGCCTTAAACGATGTTTCAGCAGGTGGATTTAAGCACTATATTCAAAGTGTAAGAGTTGTTGAAAAACTGGAAAAGGACGGAAAGGGTCTAAATTTGACATTAGAGGTTCTTAATGGTATAGAATGCCACACAAAAGGTGATTGGGCATATACACCAGAAGGACGTGTAGTACGCTATGCAGATAGAATAGCGTACATAAATCACGACATTGATGATGCTGTAAGAGCAGGAATATTAAAAACAAGCAGTTTGCCTAAAGAAATTGTAAGTGTATTAGGAAATTCAACCAGCGAAAGAATCAGCACGTTAGTCTATTCGTTAATTAACAATAGCTCAAAGGGTAATTTGCAAATGGATAGTCAGGTTGCAAAGGCTTACGATGATTTACACACTTTTATGTTTGAATATGTGTATAGTAATAGCTTAGCCAAAGCCGAAGAAAATAAAGTGCCTCAGCTGGTAGAAAAGCTATATACATATTATAAAAAATATCCTGAAAAGCTACATTCTGTAACACAAAGTATGGTAGAAAAAGAGGGAATAGACAGGGCTGTTTGCGACTATATTGCCGGTATGTCAGACCAATATGCCATACAGCTATATACAGAATTGTTTGTACCAAGAAGATGGCAATATTAAATTGTTTTGATATATTATTTACTAATTTTAATTTATATGGATTTATTTTATAGAAAGGATAGGTGATAAACTTGGCTTTGCCCATAGATTTTTTACAAGAATTAAGGGATAGAAACGAAATTACTGATGTTGTATCCTCTTATGTAAATTTAAAGCGTGCAGGCAGATTATATTCTGGACGTTGTCCATTTCACAACGAAAAAACACCTTCCTTTTATGTATATCCCGACACCCAGTCCTTTTACTGCTTTGGCTGTGGTGCAGGTGGAGAGGTTATCACTTTTATAAGAAAAATAGAAAATTTAGATTATATAGATGCAGTTAAGCTGTTAGCACAGCGTGCAGGTATGGAAATGCCACAGGATAGCTATGATGACAGTATGGTAAAACTTAAACGCAGAATTTATGAGATAAACAGAGAAACTGCTAGATTTTTTCATAGCTGTTTACTTTCTAATCAAGGTGAACAAGCCTTAGGTTATCTTCATAATAGAGGTCTTACAGATAAAACTATTAAGCGTTTTGGTTTGGGCTATGCCCCACAAGCATTGTTTGATTTAATAAATCATTTAAGAAGTAAAGGCTTTAATGATTATGAAATGATACAAGCTAATGTAGCTTTTAAGTCACGCAATGGACATATGGTTTCAAGATTTATAGACAGAGTAATGTTTCCTATTATTGATTTACGAGGAAATGTAATTGCATTTGGTGGCAGAATTATGAGCGACCAAAAGCCTAAATATCTTAACACATCAGATACACCTGTTTTTTCAAAAAGTACGCAGTTGTTTGCACTTAATATGGCAAAAAATATAAATACAAGACAGCTAATTTTAGCCGAGGGCTATATGGATGTAATTGCTCTTAACCAAGCAGGTTTTGAAAACACAGTGGCAACATTGGGTACAGCCCTTACACCACAACAGGCAGACCTTATACGAAGATATGCAGATGAAGTAGTAATTTGTTATGATTCAGACGAAGCTGGAAGAAAGGCATCAGACAGAGCAATAGCACTGCTTAGAAATGCAGGTGTAAAAATAAGAATTGTATCTATTCCTGATGCAAAAGACCCAGATGAGTTTATGAAAGCTCGTGGAGATAAAGGCCCGGCAATTTTTAGAGTGCTTTTGGAAAAAAGTGCAGGAGATATTGACTATAAGCTGGATATGCTTATGGATAAATATAATATAACTCAACCACAGGGTAGAGTAGATTATCTTACTGAGGCGGCAAAAATTATATCAAACTCTACAAATTCTATAGAAAGAGATATTTATATTTCTCGTCTTAGCGAAAAGCTGGGAGTCCAAAAATCAGCTTTAGAACAACAGGTAAACAAAAGCTTACGAAGCTCAAAACGTCAGCAAACAAAGAAAGAATTTCGTGCAATAAGCGAAGATTTTTCAGCAAGACACGACAAAATTAATACGGAAAAGGCTAAAAATCTTAAAGCTACAAAGGCAGAAGAGTTTATAATAGCTTACCTTATAAATAATCCTGATATGTGTCAATATATACTTAGCAAAATAACAGCCGATAACTTTGTAACAGAGTTTAATCGTGGTGTATTTAGGCTAATAGTAAATCGAATACAGTCAGGTAACGATATATCGTTAACGGCATTTTCTCAGGAGTTTTCTCAAGAAGAATTAGGCTATATAACAGCATATGTTTCAACAATATTGCCTGAAACATTGCATAAATCAGCACTAGACCAATGCTTACAGGTTTTATATACAGAACACCAACGGCAATCGGTAAAAAATCCTAATCAAATGTCAGATGATGATATGCTTGATTATTTTAGAGAAATGGGAAGTCAGAAAAAAGGCTAACAGCCTATTATAAGGATAAAGAAATAAGGAAATGAAAGGGAATGAATTAATATGGCAGGTAAGGATAAGAAATCGGTTATTTTAGAAATATTTGAAAAGGCAAAACAGCAGGGAAATATATCAACAAATGATATTGACGAGATTATTGGTGATGTTGATTTTGACCCAGAGCAAATAGAAAAGCTATATGACCAATTAAAAAAAGAGGGTATAGTTGTAATAGAAAACCTTAGCGATGATTTGGACGAAATTACAGAGGCAGAGCTAATAAAAATTGAAAAATCAGACCTTGGCGTTGCAGAAACTGAACCTACTGCACCAGACAATATTGCTATAGATGACCCTGTTAAGGTATACCTAAAGGAGATAGGTAAGGTTCCTCTTTTATCTGCTGACGAAGAAAAGGATTTAGCTATTAGAATACAAAATGGTGATTCTAAAGCTAAAAAAAGACTATCAGAAGCAAACCTGCGTCTTGTTGTAAGTATTGCAAAAAGATATTTGGGTAGAGGTATGCAGTTCTTAGACCTTATTCAAGAGGGTAACCTTGGTCTTATTAAGGCTGTTGAAAAGTTTGATTATACAAGAGGATTTAAATTTTCAACCTATGCAACTTGGTGGATAAGACAGGCTATAACCAGAGCAATAGCAGATCAGGCTCGTACAATTAGAATTCCTGTACATATGGTAGAAACAATCAACAAGGTAAAAAAGGCTTCCAGTCAGCTTTTACATACAAATGGACACGAACCTACACCAGAGGAAATTGCCAGAGAGGTAGATATGCCTGTAGATAAGGTAAGAGAAATTATGCGTGTAGCTCAAGAGCCTGTTTCTTTAGAAACTCCAATAGGAGAGGAAGAGGACAGCCATTTAGGAGATTTTATTTCCGATGATGTTACACCTGCACCTGCCGAGGTTGCATCATTAACAATGCTTAAAGAACAAATCTCGGAAGTGCTGGACACACTAACCCCAAGAGAGCGTGAGGTTATTATACAGCGTTTTGGCTTGGAAGATGGTCGTTCTCGTACACTAGAGGAGGTTGGTAAAAGCTTTGAGGTTACCCGTGAACGTATTAGACAGATAGAAGCAAAGGCACTTCGCAAGCTACGCCATCCAAGCCGTAGCAAAAAGTTAAAGGACTTTTTGGAATAATATTTTTTGTTGTTGCAAGTTATAACTGTTTTATGTTATTACATAATATAACTTGTACAACAGACGTATTGTAATAAAATTTTTGGAAATATTACAATATTAAATAAATAAATGGAAAATGGGTATATATATAATGAAAAGAGGTTAGGTTATGTCAACTAAGCCGGATATTAAATCATTAATTAAAGAATTATTAGACAAGTGCAAGAAAACAGGTAAAATTACTTCTGGAGAAATTGATGAAATAATAGGTGAAGCAGAATTTGACCCAGAACAACTGGAAATCCTGTATGAGCAACTAAAAAACGAGGGTATCATTATTGAAGAGGATTTAATTGATGATATTGAAAATATAGAAAATGAAATCAGTATTATCGAGAAAAAATCACTTGAAGATGACAGTGATCTCTTAAAACAGCCAATATTGGAAGGTGCATCTATAGATGACCCAGTAAAGGTATATCTTAAAGAAATAGGAAAAATCCCTTTATTGTCAGCAGAAGATGAAAAGGAAATTGCTATAAGAATATCACAAGGTGATGTTTCTGCTAAAAAAAGACTTACAGAAGCAAATTTACGTCTAGTTGTTAGTATAGCTAAACGATATTTGGGCAGAGGTATGCAGTTTTTAGACCTTATCCAAGAGGGTAATATAGGGCTTATTAAGGCTGTAGAGAAGTTCGATTATGCCAAAGGCTTTAAATTTTCTACTTATGCTACTTGGTGGATAAAGCAAGCTATTACCAGGTCAATAGCTGACCAATCAAGAACAATACGCATACCTGTTCATATGGTGGAAACCATAAATAAGGTGAAAAAAGCATCAAGTCAACTGTTACATGCTAACGGTCACGAACCTACCGCAGAGGAAATTGCAGAAACTGTTGATATGCCTGTTGATAAAGTTAGAGAAATAATGCGAGTTGCTTTAGAACCTGTTTCTCTTGAAACTCCAATAGGTGAGGAAGAGGATAGCCACTTGGGTGACTTTATATCAGATAATCTAACTCCAACACCTGTTGACGCTGCTGCTCACACACTATTAAAGGAACAAATCGACTCAGTTTTAAGTACATTAACACCAAGAGAAAAAGATGTGCTAATTCAACGATTTGGATTGTTAGACGGCAGACCTAAAACTCTAGAAGAGGTTGGAAAAGAGTTTAATGTAACAAGAGAACGCATTAGGCAAATTGAAGCAAAGGCTCTTCGTAAATTGCGTCATCCAAGCAGAAGTAAAAAACTTAGAGATTTTCTAGACTAATTATTATATCCTGTTTTGAACAGATATGTGTCATAACAGTTTAATATTTTATCCCCCATAACCTTACAAAGGATATGGGGGATAGTCATTTATAGATAAAAGGTTACAAATTTAATGTTATAGAAATCACAAACCGTCATTTGTCTTGAGTTAACATCTTGTAGAATAAGATAATTAGCTCCTATTGCAGTAAGGTATCCTCTTTTAATAACAGTTGTGTTTGTGCCAATTAAAAATTCTATTTCTGCTAGTTTACCCATTTGTGTACGCAGAAAACCATTTAGATATTGCAAACTTTCAGCTGTAACCTTATATTGTGATGGTGTAGAATTATTTTGTATACTTTCAATTAGATTTCTTAAAAAAAGCCCTAACTCTGCTGTGTCAGCTCCGGTTAATATGTTTTGGTCTAATCCGGATACACCGGAATTTATGTTACCTGTCATTCCCACATTACCTGTTGCACTGGTATTTCCCATAGTATTGTTGGGAAAGTTTGTGCTTCTTCCTATGTTATTCATATTTGGCATACCCATATTTGGCATACCCATATGGTTCATACCATTACCAGGCATACCTATGTTACCCATTTCTGCACCAGCCATATTTGTATTATTCATAAATACTCCACCTTCTTCTGTATTATTATCTGACGGTTTGCCAGTGTTGTTTGTACTATTTATTGAATTTTGTGTTATATCTCTGTTTTGTAGCAGAGTTACAGGAGTTTCTGTTAACCCAGCGTGTGATTCAATTAAAGCAAAATCCTGATAATTATTAGGTCTTATAGGTGAAGATGTACCCGCTGTAGTATATTGCTTGTTTTTATAATATTCATCTTGTCGGTGCATACTGCATTGAGAACAACCACCTTGCTGTGTAATAGGAATATTATCATTATTATGATTTATTGCAGGGTTAATGTTTTGTTTTTTTATATTAATATTGGCTGTGCCTGTATCATCTTTCGTTACTCTTTCTTCAGCAGGTACCAACTGTGTATCCTCTTGTTTTTTATTAGTAACCTCAATATTATTATCAAGTTTATCAGTTGGGTAATTATTAGCTTTATCTAATATATTATCATATTCAGACAAATTCGCTTTTGCACCTATTGTTTTGTTTAAGCCATATAGAGTATTCAAATCAAACTGATTGTTCATCTCAAATCCTCCTAGGTGTCTAAGTATTTTTGGGTAGGAGAATAAAAACAGTGGTTACCTATTCTGTTGTATATTACGCCAATTCCTGTTGCTGGAAAATAATTAGGACAGGTGTCACTATAAGGGTTAAAAAAGAAAAGAGAGTTACCCACAGGAGAAAATGTATTGCCAGCCAACGCCCAATCTGCAATTTCATAATGTTCGGAATCAGGTCTTATGTTATATACATTTTGCGGATTATCTATCCCATCAATAACAGGTTGCATACATACAAACTGACCAGGCTGTTCAATAATAGCACGAACATTTCCACCGTTGCTTACCCTGTTAAATTCTCCATTGGGAGTTCTTGCCCTGTTCATAATAACAGACGCCACGGCTCTCATACCATTTTCACCCTCACCACCGGCTTCGCATTTTATTAATCTTGCAAATAACTCCCTTGTATCCAAAGCCATATTTCTCACCTTCTTTGTTATAAGCCGTATTATATACTATTCACTAGCACCGTTTTAGTGAGTAATATCATTTATAGTTTCAGCTACCTGATTTTTATTGTTGATACATAGATGAAATTTTGAAAACGGAAAGTTGTAAAATAAAAAGACCAAAAATAAAGTTCCATAATAGAACTCGTGATATAATGTTAAGCGACCAAACCAAACATCGAAAGGAGAACTATTATGGAACGATTAAATAATAACACAAAGAGAAGAAAAGGTAA
>JAXKHT010000041.1:0-15753 GCA_036549705.1 Acutalibacteraceae bacterium
ATATTATATGGTTGGCTTCACTGGCTGTAATTTACATTGTTCCTATTATATACCAGCTATTTTTTGCAAAGGTCTAACCATATGGTAATATCTTGAAATTAGAAAAGATTAATAAAAAATCGTAACCCAAAGGCTTACAAAAAGTATAAGCCTTTGGGTTTATTTTATACATATTTAATCTTTAATTAGTCATATAATTTATACTGGTATTCATCATTACACTAATTTTAATTTTATTTTAAATTAGCAACCGCAACCACAGCCGTTGTTGTCGTTACCGTTATCGTTGCAACATACTAGTAGGATGATAATAAGAATTATAATCCAGCAGCAGCTACCGCCACCAAAAACATTGTTTAGGCACATTTGTTTTTCCTCCCTTCATCTCTTACAATACATTATATTAAAAAACCACTGTTTTGGTTACAGGTTTTGGAGGATAAAATTAAAAATCTTTTTAAATTATTTATGGCAATCAATGGCGAAATTTATAGCTGTAAAGTTGACAAAATCAGCTTGTGGGTATATACTTATGTATGTTTGACGGCAATGACGCTGTAGAAAGCCACAGGTGGGCTTTGTCTACAGGCGTCTTTTTTTATTTTATATTTTTTTATTTTATATTATAATTGATTGGAGAGTTTTTTATTATGACAGTAAATGTGCCAGAATTATTTGGAAGTATGGTTTTTGACGATACTACAATGAAACAAAGACTGCCAAAAGAAACCTACAAAGCACTAACAAAAACTATAAAAAATGGTGACCCATTAGATATAAATGTGGCTAACATTGTAGCCAACGCTATGAAAGACTGGGCTATGGAAAAGGGTGCTACTCATTATACACACTGGTTCCAACCTATGACAGGTATTACAGCAGAAAAGCACGACAGCTTCATAAACCCTACTGATGACGGTAAGGTTATTATGGAGTTTTCTGGTAAGGAACTTATTAAAGGTGAACCAGATGCTTCTTCTTTTCCATCAGGTGGTGTAAGAGCAACCTTTGAAGCAAGAGGTTATACAGCGTGGGACCCTACTTCTTACGCTTTTGTTAAGGATAATACATTGTGTATTCCAACAGCCTTTTGCTCATATACAGGCGAGGCTCTTGATAAAAAAACACCATTGCTACGTTCAATGGAAACTATAGGTAATGAAGCTATAAGAATTTTAAGACTATTAGGAGATAAGGAAACAGCACGAGTTGTAACAACAGTTGGACCAGAGCAGGAGTATTTCTTGGTAGATAAGGATATTTACAATAAAAGAAAAGACCTTATTTTTACAGGAAGAACTTTGTTTGGTGCAAGGGCTCCAAAGGGACAGGAGCTAGATGACCACTATTTTGGTACTATCAAGCCAAGAGTAATTGCCTATATGCAAGATTTAGATACAGAGCTTTGGAAACTGGGCATTTATTCAAAAACAAGACATAACGAGGTTGCCCCTGCACAGCACGAAATGGCACCTATCTTTACAACAACTAACCTTGCAACAGACCATAACCAGCTTACTATGGAGGTTATGAGAAAGGTTGCAAATAAACATAACCTTGTTTGCCTATTACACGAAAAGCCTTTTGCAGGTGTAAATGGTAGTGGTAAGCACAACAACTGGTCTTTGTCTACAAATACAGGCAAAAACCTATTGTCACCAGGAAAAGACCCAGCCAATAACACAACCTTTTTGCTGTTTCTTGCAGCAATTATTAAAGGTGTGTATGAGTATCAGGATTTGCTAAGAGTATCAGTTGCCAGTGCAGGTAACGACCATCGTTTGGGTGCTAACGAAGCACCACCTGCAATCATATCTATGTTTATTGGTGATGACCTTAAAGCTGTTATGGATGCAATTATTCAAGGTAAACAGGCTGACAAGGCAGATGTAGTGAAAATGGAGCTTGGCGTTGATGTTCTTCCAGATTTCAAAAAGGACACAACAGACCGTAACCGTACATCTCCATTTGCTTTTACAGGTAATAAGTTTGAATTCCGTTCTTTGGGTTCGGCACTTAATATTGCTTGTCCTAATATTATGCTTAATACTATTGTTGCAGAGGAGCTAAGCCAGTTTGCTGATCAGCTTGAGGGAGCAGAGGATATAAATGTAGCTGTAAAAGCCTTAATTAAAAGGGTCTTTACAGAGTATCAGGACATTGTGTTTAATGGTGATAACTACTCAGAAGAATGGGTGCTAGAGGCTGAAAGAAGAGGCTTGTTAAATCTTTCATCTACACCAGAGGCTATGCCACATTTCTTAGCTGAAAAGAATGTTAAGCTGTTTACAAAGCACAAGGTGCATACAGAGCGAGAAATGCTTTCCAGATATGAAATTTTGCAAACAGATTACAGCAAAATAATTAACATAGAAGCCTTAACAATGATAGATATGGCTAGAAAAGATATTTTCCCTGCTGTTTCTAAATATGTTAATACATTGGTTAACGCTTGCAATGCTAAAAAGTCTTTAAGTGCAAGTATTTCCTGCGATGGCGAAATGAAGTTGATTGAACAGCTGTCTGGCTTGTTAAGCAGTTTCTATAATCAAATTGAAATTTTAGAAACAAAGGTGAATGTTGCAAAGGGTATAGAGGATGTTGCTGAAAAAGCACTTTACTATCGTAATCAGGTATTTAGTGCTATGAACGAGCTAAGAGTTGTAGGCGATGAAATGGAAATTTTAACAGCGTCAGAATACTGGCCATATCCAACCTATGCAGAATTACTTTACGGTGTTTAATATTTAATAAATAAATTTTTTCAATGGCTCTTCCTTGTAATTTGGAAAGAGCCATTGTTTTGTAATTATTAGTTAAATGAAAATTAGCATAATTTACTTGCATATTTTCATAAAAACTTTATTTCAAAAACACAGTTGATATAACAATAAATAGTGAATATAACCATATTTTTTGGCAGATATTAAACTATGTGCAATAATTATTTTTTGTTAATATATGAAAGTAGTGGTTAAAATTTTGTCAAAATTTTTGCATTTTTGTTTATATAATTACTTGTAAAATTACTTGCATATTGTAGTGGTTTTATGTATAATATAATGAAAGCAATAAATGTAGTTGCACAAAGTTTTGTGAGGTTACATTGTAATTGTAAAACACACTAGTAATTAAGTTAGATGGTGGCAGTTATAGATGAAAAATGTACTGGTAGTATCTAAAAGTGATAAAGCCACCCAAAGCCTTATGGCGGTGCTAAAGCAAGAGGGTTACACAAACTTTACTACCGCAACCACTGCGGTACAAGCGAAAAGCTGTGTAAATAATAATGAATTTGATTTAATTTTTATCTACACTCCATTGGCTGATGAAGTAGGGTTGAATTTGTCTGCATATCTTGCAAGCTGTACCAGTGCAGGTGTGTTTATTGCAGTCAGCGACGAAACTGCTGTAAAAGCAGGTGGAAAACTTGAGGAATATGGTGTTGTCGCTGTTGTTAAACCTGTTACTGCAAATGTAATTCATCAATGTTTGTTGGCGTGGTGTGCTTTTTCTAAACGTGTAGATTTATTGACACAGGAAAACAAAAAGCTACAGGCTAAGCTTGAGGAAATTAAGCTGATAGACAGGGCTAAATGTGTGCTTATGCAATGTTTAGCTATGAGCGAAGCACAGGCACATCGTTATCTTGAAAAACAGGCAATGGATTTACAGGTAAGCAAAAGGCGTGTTGCTGAACAGGTTTTGAATACTTATGATTTTTAACATTTTTATGTGTTATTAATATACAAATGACGAAAGGGATTGATAAAATGAGCCGTAAAGCGTTTCTAATTTTAGAAAATGGCAAAGTTTTTGAGGGTAAGGGCTTTGGTGCTGACAACGATGTTGTTGGTGAATTGGTTTTTACTACTTCTATGACAGGATACCTTGGAACACTAACTGACCCTAACTATTTTGGTCAGGTGGTTCTTCAAACATTTCCTCTTATTGGTAATTATGGTGTTGTTCCAGCTGAGTGTGAAAGCGATAAGCTGGGTTTAAAAGCATATATTGTTAGAAATACGTGTCAAGAGCCATCCAACTTCCGTTGTGAGGGTGTTCTTGACATTTTTTTAAGAGATAAAGGCTTAACTGGTTTGTGTGATGTTGATACCCGTGCAATTACAAAAATTGTAAGAGAGTATGGTGTAATGAACTGTAAAATTACATCTACCTTAGATAATTTGGAAAAAGATTTAGAAGAGCTTAAAGCATATAAGGTTACAAACGCTGTTAACAGTGTTACATCACAGGCTGTTACAGAAATTAATGCAGAAAATGCAAAATACAATGTTGCATTGTGGGATTTTGGTGCAACTAATAGCCTTAAAAAGTCATTAACAAAATGTGGCTGTAATGTAACAGTATTCCCTGCTAATACAGGTGCAGAAGAAATTATTGCTTCTAATCCAGATGGTATTGTTCTATCAGGTGGCCCTGGCGACCCACAGGAGTGTACAGAGATTGTTAACCAAATTAAAGCTGTTTGCCAAAATAAGATACCAACCTTTGGTATTGGTCTTGGTCATCAGTTGTTGGCTATGTCACAGGGTGCAACAACAGAAAAGCTAAAGTATGGTCACCGTGGTGCAAATCAGCCATCAAAAGAAATTGCTACAGGCAGAGTTTATATCACTGTGCAGAACCACGGCTATACAGTAGTAGGTTCATCTTTACCTGCAAATGCAAAAGAAACCTTTGCAAATGCTAATGACGCTACTTGTCAGGGTATAGAGTACACAGATATGCCTGCCTTCTCTGTACAGTTCCACCCAACTGTTGGTGGTGGCAAGCTGGGTACAGGCTTCTTGTTTGATAAATTTACTGCCCTTATGGATGAAAATAAATAATCCTAAGAATTGATAATAAATACCTTTGAAAAAATATTTACCCCATATGGGAAGAAAGGATGTTATTAATGCCATTAAATAAGGATATTAAAAGAGTTTTGGTAATAGGCTCAGGCCCAATAGTTATAGGACAGGCTGCTGAGTTTGACTATGCAGGAACACAGGCTTGTCGTGCCTTAAAGGAAGAGGGGCTGGAGGTTATTCTTATTAACTCTAACCCTGCTACAATCATGACAGATAACGCAATGGCTGATAAAATATATATAGAGCCATTAACTTTAGATACAGTTAAAAGAATTATTATTAAAGAAAAGCCAGACAGCGTGTTGTCTACATTAGGTGGACAAACTGGTCTAACACTTTCTATGCAACTTGCTAAAGAGGGATTTTTGGAAAAGCACGGTGTTAAGCTGTTAGGTGCAAAGCCAGAAACTATCGACAAAGCAGAGGATAGACAGATGTTCAAGGACACAATGGAGTCTATTGGTCAGCCTGTTATTCCATCTATTGTAGTAAATGATGTTGAAAGTGCTATAGAATTTGCTAATAAAATTGGTTACCCTGTTATTATTCGTCCTGCATTTACATTGGGCGGTACAGGTGGCGGTATCGTTAATAATGAAGAAGAGTTAATAGAGATTACATCAAACGGTTTGGAGCTTTCTCCTATTACTCAGGTATTGGTAGAAAAGTGTATTTCCGGTTGGAAAGAAATCGAGTTCGAGGTTATTCGTGACAGCGTTGGTAATGCAATTACTGTTTGCTCAATGGAAAACTTTGACCCAGTTGGTGTACACACAGGCGACAGTATAGTTGTTGCTCCTGCTCTTACACTATCTAGCGAAGAGTGTGGAATGTTAAGAAGTGCCGCACTAGATATGGTTTCTGCTCTTGGTGTAGAGGGTGGCTGTAACTGTCAGTTTGCCCTAGACCCAGAAAGTATGGAATATGCAGTTATCGAGGTTAACCCAAGAGTTTCCCGTTCTTCTGCTTTGGCTTCAAAGGCAACAGGTTATCCTATTGCTAAGGTTGCTGCTAAAATTGCTATTGGTTACACACTAAGCGAAATTAAAAACGCAGTTACAGGCTCTACTTATGCTTGTTTTGAACCAGCTGTAGACTATGTAGTTGTTAAGTTCCCTAAGTGGCCATTTGATAAGTTTGTATACGCTAAGAGAACTCTTGGTACACAAATGAAAGCAACAGGCGAGGTTATGTCTATTGCTCCTACATTTGAACAGGCTATTATGAAAGCTGTTCGTGGTGCAGAAATTTCTCATAATACATTAAATGACGAGAAGTTTATGCAAATGTCTACAGAAAGCGTAAGAGCAAAGCTATCTGCTTGTAATGACGAAAGATTGTTCTGCATTTACGAGGCACTAAAAAGAGGTATAACAGTTGATGAAATCCACCAGATTACAATGATTGACGAGTGGTTCCTATACAAATTGTTAAATCTTGTTGAAATTGAAAAAGAAATGTCAAAGGGAGAGCTTACACCTGAGCTTTACAACAGAGCTAAGAATATGGGCTACCTTGACAAAGTTATAGAGCAGTTTACAGGTTGTAAGGTTACAGAGCCTGCTACACCTGTTTACAAAATGGTTGATACCTGTGCAGCAGAGTTTAAGGCAGAAACACCTTATTTCTACTCAACATTTGATAAAGAAAACGAGGCTGCTGAGTTTATTGCTGAAAATAGCACAGGTAAAAAGACAATTATAGTATTTGGTTCAGGCCCTATTCGTATTGGTCAGGGTATTGAATTTGACTATGCTTCTGTACACTGTGTATGGGCATTGAAAGAGGCTGGCTATGAGGTTGTTATTGTTAACAATAACCCAGAAACAGTTTCAACAGACTTTGACACAGCAGACAGACTATATTTTGAGCCACTTACAAATGAAGATGTAATGGGCATTATCAAAACAGAAAATCCTTACGGTGTTGTTGTTGCTTTTGGTGGACAAACAGCTATTAAGCTAACAAAGTTCCTAAGCGACAATGGTGTAAACATTTTGGGTACATCTGCCGACAGCATTGATATGGCTGAGGACAGAGAGCGTTTTGATGAGCTTCTTGAAAAGCACAACATTAAAAGACCTCGTGGTGTTACAGTTATGACAACAGAAGAGGCTTTAGATGTAGCAGATAGAATTGGCTACCCTGTTCTAATGCGTCCTTCATATGTATTAGGTGGTCAGAATATGATTATCGCATACAATGAGGACGATATAGTAGAATATATGGCTATTATTCTTTCTCAAAATATAGAAAACCCAATTCTTATAGATAAATACCTAATGGGTACAGAAATAGAAGTTGACGCAATTTGCGACGGCGAAAGTATCCTTATTCCTGGTATTATGCAACACATTGAGCGTGCAGGTGTACACTCAGGTGACTCTATTGCAGTATACCCTGCTTGGAATTTAAGCGACGAAATGACAAAGATTATTGTTAAAAGCTCAGAGGATCTTGCATTGTCATTAAATACAAAGGGTCTTGTAAATATTCAGTATCTAATTTACGAGGACGATTTGTATGTTATCGAGGTTAACCCTCGTTCTTCAAGAACAATTCCTTACATCAGTAAGGTTACAGGCGTACCAATGGTAGACCTTGCAACTAAGGCTATGCTTGGTGAAAAGCTGGTGGATATGGGCTATGGTACAGGCTTGTACAAAAAGTCACATTATACAGCTGTTAAGGTTCCTGTATTCTCATTTGAAAAGCTAATAAATGTTGATAACCAGCTTGGCCCAGAAATGAAATCTACTGGCGAAGTTCTTGGTATTGCAGGCACAATGGAAGAAGCATTGTACAAGGGCTTGGTTGCAGCTGGATACAAAATGACAAAATCAGGTGGCGTTCTTATTACTGTAAGAAACAGCGACAAGGGCGAAATTGGCGATGTTGCTAAAAAGTTTGATTCTCTTGGCTTTGACATTTATGCAACAAAGGGTACTGCTAAAATTCTAGAGGCTTACGGTATTGATGCTAAGGTTGTTAATAAAATACACGAATCTAAAGAAGAAAACGGCTTAAAGCTAATTGAAAGCGGAAAAATCAGCTATGTAATTTCAACATCATCTAAGGGCAGAATCCCAACAAGAGATAGCGTTAAGATGAGAAGAAAGACTGTTGAAAGAAATATCCCTTGCTTAACTTCAATAGATACTGCAAATGCTTTGGTAGAGTGCTTAATGAGTAGATATTCACAGTACAGCACAGAGCTTGTTGATATTAACAATATGAGAACAGAAAAGGTAAAGTACAACTTTATCAAAATGCAGAGCTGTGGTAATGACGATATTTATTTTAACTGCATTGACCAAAAGATAAACAACCCAGAGGGATTAAGCGTAAGATTCTCAGACAGACACTTTGGTATTGGTGGTAACGGTGTTATTCTTGTTTGTCCATCTAATGTGGCTGATGCTAAAATGAGAATGTTTAATATAGATGGTTCTGAGGGCAAAATGTGTGGTACAGGTATTTGCTGTGTTGGTAAGTTCTTGTATGACAACAATATTGTTGATACAACAAAGGACACTATTACTGTAGAAACTTTAAGCGGTAATAAAACTCTAAAGGTTTACAAGAAAGACGGTATTGTAAACAAACTAAGAGTAGATATGGGTAAGGTAGATTTAACACCTGCAAATGTTCCTGTAAATGTAGAGGCTGATAAGGTTATAAACCACCCTGTAACAATAGGTGATAAGGAATATAACATTAACTGCTTGTCAATGGGTAACCCTCATTGTGTAGTATTTATTAAGGATATTGAGGGACTAGATATTGAAAAGGTTGGTCCAGAATTTGAAAACAGCGAACTATTCCCTGAAAGAGTTAATACAGAATTTGTAAGAGTTATTAATGACCATACTATAAAAATGAGAGTATGGGAAAGAGGTAGCGGAGAAACTTGGGCTTGTGGTACAGGTGCTTGTGCTGCTGCTGTGGCTGCTTGTGAAAATGGCTTCTGTAAAAAGGGTGAAGACATTACTGTACAACTAAACGGTGGTGACCTTGTTATAAGATATACAGACGATACTGTATATATGACAGGTGAAGTTGAAAAGATTTTTGAGGGTACTATAGAAGTATAATTTTATAGGAAACATTTAACTATATTATAAGTGGCAAAAACTACTTTGCCACTTATTTTATAGTTGGACTTATCATTTTATATGTAGCATTTTGTTACATACAGTACATATTATTACTTTGTAAAAATAATTATAAAATTTGAAAGAGAGGGTATACTATGAAAATATTACTAACAGGCGGTGCCGGCTTTATAGGAAGCCACACTTGCATAGAGCTTATAGAAGCAGGTCACGATGTTGTTATTGCTGACGATTTATCAAACAGTAAACCTGCTGTGCTAGACAGACTAAAGGAATTAACAGGTAAAGACATTGCTTTTTATCAGATAGACGTTGCGGACAAAGAAAAGCTAGAGCAGGTTTTTGAAAAAGAAAATCTAGATGCGGTTATCCACTTTGCTGGTTTTAAAGCTGTAGGAGAATCTGTAGCAAAACCATTGATGTATTATAGAAATAATCTTAATACTACATTTACATTGGTTGAAACTATGAATAAATATAATGTACATAATTTAGTTTTCAGTTCATCAGCAACAGTTTATGGTATACCAGAAACTGTACCACTGGTTGAGGGAATGAAAACAGGTTGTACAAATCCTTACGGTTGGACAAAATTAATGAACGAGCAAATTTTAACAGATGTAACAGTAGCCCACAAAGAAATGTCTGTTGTATTGCTAAGATATTTTAACCCTATTGGTGCTCACCCAAGTGGAAGAATAGGCGAAGACCCACAGGGTATTCCTAACAATTTGCTACCATATATAACACAGGTTGCCATTGGTAAGTTGCCACAGCTAGGTGTTTTCGGTAACGATTATCCAACACATGACGGTACTGGTGTGCGTGATTATATTCACGTTGTAGACTTGGCTAAGGGTCATGTAAAAGCTATTGAGTATGCAGCACAGCACAAGGGTACAGAAATATTTAATTTGGGTACAGGTACAGGCTATAGTGTGCTTGATATTGTTAAGGCTTTTGAAAAAGCTAACGATATTACTATCCCTTATGCTATAAAACCAAGAAGAGATGGCGATGTTGCAGAATGTTATGCTGACCCTGTAAAGGCAAGAGAACAGCTTGGCTGGGAAGCAGAGAAAAATCTTGAGGATATGTGCAAAGATTCTTGGAGATGGCAGTCAAGCAACCCTAAGGGATATGATGAATAATACTATTTGTATAAAATATACCTTAATATAAGGAAACAGGAAGAGTTTTAGTACTACTCTTCCTGTTTCTTTTGTACAAATGGTACTGTTTAAAATGTGTATTCATTTTGCAATAGGGCTTTGCAGAAGAGGGAAAAGGGTAACCTGTATAAAATTTACCTCTATATTTTGTTATAATAAACGATTTTATTTTCACTTATATAAAAAGCATTGTATTTTTTAATATAATTCTATATAATAGAGAGTGCTTAGATATGCTTATTTTGGCGAAGAAAAAGGAGGAATTCAAATGGCAAAACACCAGAAAAAAGCAGTTAGCGTGTTGCTTTCTGCACTGATGATTGCTTCAATGTGCAGTGTGCCAACAGTTGCGTCGGCTGCTAACACAACAAAAGAACAATCGAATGCTGCCTTGTCAAGCTATTACTCAACAAACGGTAAGGGCGTAGGCGTGAAAAAATCTATTACAGTAGATGGTGACATCTCAGACTGGAACAACTCAATGTTGATTGCTCAGGGTACAGCAAACGATGACCCTCGTGTATATCGTGATAACTCAATGTACGAGGTTCCTATTGATATGTACGCTATGTACGCTGCTTGGGACAGTGACAACCTATACCTAATGTGGGAAATGACAAATGTTCAGGATATGGTTGCACCTAGCGATGATTACCCACTATCTCAGGGTATTCTTTATCAGACAATGAACGTGCCATTCTTCATTGCTGTTGATACAGGTAAAAGTGATGTTGTAGGTAATGATTGTCAGCTACAAACTGGCGGTACAATTTGGGATTCAGGTATCACGTTCTCAGGTAATAACGTAAACAGAGTTATTGCTATTTCAACAAATGGTGCAAATGGTCCTTTTGTATATTCAGGTAATGAATCAGGTCTAAATGCAAAAGAGATTTATACATCTTCAACATCAGGTATCAAATTTAAGTATGGCTTAGGTATCCTAAGTGATAAAGTATATGGTATAGACAAAGCTTACGGTGTAAACAATAACCGTGTACTAGGCGATATGTGTAGTGACTCTGCTGCTTGGGTTGACTTTAACGCAAAGGGTCATAAAACATCAACAATGGACTTCCACTACGAGATGTCTATTCCACTATCTACACTTGGCGTAACAGAAAGTGATATTACAAATACTGGTCTTGGTATTATGAACATTGCAACAATGGGTATGTCTGGTATGGACTGCTTACCATATGACCTTGCAATGAACGACAATGCTGACCAGCCAGATACACAGTCACAGGAGTTTAACAGCTTTGAGAAGAGTGACCCAGATGATATTACTGTTCCATTTGCAAGAGTTGGTAATGGTGAAATTCCTGTAGTTCCACCAGTAGCCCCACCAGTAATAACACCTACAGATCCTCCAACAGGAGGCGGTACTGGAGAGGTTCCTACAGAGGCACCTACTGCTGATTCTAATGCAACAGGTCAAAAACAGGTTACAGTTGAAGCTGGCGACACTGTTACATTTACAGTAGATACTACAACAGATAAGAAAATCGGCGGTTATAGAGTTACAACAAACTATGACAATGCTGGTCTTGAGCTTGATACATCATACAGCACAGACGGTGTTTCAACACTAGGTGCTGCTAGTGGTAACGAGGTTGTTAACACTGGTGTAGCAGGTAAGGTTATGTCAGCAGTTCTTGCTCCAGCAGACGAGCCATATACAGCTGCAAATGGTGCAACACTACAGACAATCCAGTTTGTTGCTAAAAAAGCTGGTACATACACAATTTCTTACGTTGTTGAAGAAATGTTTGACGAAAATGAGTCAGACCTTGTTGTTGATGCTAAGCCTGTAAGCGGTGTAACATTCAGCGAGGATGCAAAGGTAAATGGAGAGGCTCCAACAGATCCACCAGTACCAAGCAATACATCAGGTTCAGTAAATGCAACAGTTAAGGCTGGCGACACAGTTGAATATACTGTTGACCTAAGATTTGATGATCCACTATACGGCTTTAACACAGTTGTAGACTTTGACAGCAATGTTCTAGAGTTTGCTTCAGTTTCATATCCTAACTTTGATGGTACTGTTATTGACAATTCAGAAAATGCTGGTAGAGTTGCAGTTGCAGGTGTAGGTTCACCAACAGATACATATGACTTTACAACATCTAAAGAACTTATTACTATTAAATTTACAGCTAAAACAGATGCTACAACAACTATCACTTATACTATGAGCGAAGTTACAGGTACAGATCTAGAGCCACAGGTTGCTCATGGTCAGCCTCTATCTTCTAAGGTAGCGTTCTCAAATAAGGTTTCTGTTAACGGTGAAACTCCATCAGAGCCTGTAACAGATCCACTTCCACCAGAACAGCCAACAACATCTGCTACTTCTGTATCAGTTAAGAAGGGCGACGTTGTAAACTACTGGGTAGAAGTTACAATTCCAGAGTCAGATAAGACAATCGAGGCTTGGGTAGTTGATATGTACTACAACAAGTCACTATTCCAGCTAGATACTTCATTTGCAGACGGTAAGGGCTTTGCAAGTGGTAATGCTGCTGTTGACTATGTATTAGGCAACACAACAACTGCAACAAAATTACCAGGTGGTAATATGGTACAGGCTAACTTTGAGGTTGACGGTGAAGCTAGCTTTACAGATATTGCTCTTGGCGGTTGCGGTCTAGAGGGTAACACAACAAAGCTAGTTTGCATCCAGCTTGTTGCTAAGCAGGATGGTAAGGGTACTCTATCTTACAGACTAAGAGAGCTAACAGATGAGGATCTACAGCCTATATACTATGACGAGGAAACATTCCAGGCTAAAGATGGTGCTGAATTTGATCATAAGGTAAAGGTTACAACAACAGAACCAGATTATCTAATGGGTGATGTAAATGGCGACGGCTACGTTACAAAGGCTGACCTATCAGCTTGGATGGCTATTTTCGCATCTAAGACAGAGCCTAACGCATATCAGTTAGCAACAGGTGACCTTGACGGTAGCGGTAAGTATGATCTAACCGACAGAATGATGCTTGTTAGATTAGTTGCAGGTTGATTTATTAACCTATATAATTTAGCTTAATTTGTGGCAGACACTACAGCAGTGGTGTCTGCCTTTTGCAATTAATTAACTTAAATATTAGGAGGAGCTTTATATGAGCATATTACATACAGACAGACTTGTTCTTCGACCATTTAAAGAAGATGACGCACAGGCTGTGTATAAAAACTGGACTTATGACCAGCGTGTTGCACAATATTGCCGTTGGTATCCTCATAATAGCGTTGAAGATACAATAGGTTATTTAAATATGTGTTGCATTAACAAAGAAGAATGTTGGGCAATTACCTTAAAAGAAACAGGCGAACCTATTGGTGCTGTTGATGTTGTTGGTATTGATAGCGTTGGTGTGCCAGAAATAGGCTATGTATTAGCATATGACTATTGGGGCAAAGGAATAATGACAGAGGCTGTAAATGCAGTAATTGAAGAGTTATTTAAATTTGGCTATAAAAAAATATGTGCCTGCCATAATGTAGACAACCCTGCATCAGGTAAGGTTATGGAAAAATGCGGAATGACCTATGTAAGAAATTGTATGGCACTAAAGAAATTTGGTTCTGACGAAATGTGTGAAGTAAAATACTATGAAATAAGCAGATAGATTTTGTGTGTATGAACTACCACTGTGTAGCTTGTGCAACAGATTATCCTCTGGTTGGAGGTTAATTATAATTTTAAGTTAAAGTTATTTTTCAGTAGTATTAAAAGTAGGAAGGAAATCTTATGAGTAAAATTATTACTAAAATTCAAAAATTATCAATAGTGTGTATGGTGCTGTTTATTACAGCAAGTATGTTCACAATAGTTGCAGGTGCTAAAAGCACAGTAAATATAAACGGTATAGAATATGAGCATAACGAAACTGTAACCTATGTTGCAGAGATAAAATCTGATAAACTTTGTGGTGGCTTAAAAGCCAAAATAACATACGACCAGTCTGTTTTAGAGGTAATTGGAGAAACTGTAAGTATGCCTGATTGTGGCTTAACAGTTGCAAATTATGAAACCCCTGGCAGTATTGGAATTGCCTGCACTGATGTTTCTGGTCTTGATTGTTCAGCTGGAAAGGTGTTTTTCTCAGCTTCTTTTAAGATTAAAGGTACAGAAGATAACACCATAAAGCTGGAAGTAGAAGAAATATATGACGAGCAAATAGTTGATATGGAGTCATCTTCTTATGAGATTACAGAGAAAATTTCTGTAGGTGAATATTCCGGAGAAATAGTAGACCCTAATAACTACGAAGAATATGGTATCAGCAAAGAGGATTTAGAGAAAAAGCCTAATAGCTCTGTTTCTACACCAAATCAAGGTACACCAACTAATGTAACAGATTCTAATACAATAATATATATAATTGTTGGTCTAGTTGTTGTAGCTGTAATAATAGCAGTTGTTGCTGTTGTATACCGTAAAAATAAGACAAATATGTAATACTAAGATAAATACTGTGAATTTTAATTATAGGGCAACCTAACGTTTAAAGCGTTAGGATTGCCCTAAATACAATTTTAACACTATAAAGCCTGTAATATTAACCATTAAGTGTGCATAAAATGTTGTAATAATTTCAATACAATGGGAGGTTTTATATGTGTTAACTGCATTAACTATTAAAGATTTTTCAGATAAGAAAAAAGGATTTAATTGGTTTAAAAGAGATAGCACACAGCTAGAGGTTATCAAATATAATAAAATACAAATAGTACATATTATATACAATAAGTATGGTAAAAAGGTTAAATGGGACAAGGTAAGACAACTTGCCGGCAACGAAAGCCAAAGGCTGTTATGTAACGAAAGTATTGTGTTTCCGGAAAATAGTGGGCTAAAAAGGTATACCTCTAATTTACTTAAAGAAAGAATAGCAGAAAATACTGCACTGGAGGTATTAAAAAGGTGCAGTAGTCAATGCGAAAATATCGAGGTAGGTGTCTATGACCCAAAAGGACGGAAATCTGCTTTGATAAGAGAATTACTAAAATATGTAGACAGAATTACTGTGGTAACAGAGGCTATAGGGGATTATTATAAAATTTACAAAGAGATTATAAGTGAAACAGGTGCTGTTATACTTATTAAGGATGATATTTCAGTATTAAAGCACTGTAATGTTGTTATAATTCCTGAAAAAATAAAAACTGCTGTACCTGTAAAATTTGATACAGTAATTTTTACAGCCGACAGTCCTGCTATTTGCCAAGGTGGCAGGGTATATAATGGCTATATTGTAGCATTGAATGAAAGCTATAAGGATATAAAACCTCATTCATTAAGCGATGAGTATTTTGCTCAGGTTTTATATGATAAGGGCAGACAATATCGTTTGGGTACAGCTTTGCCTATTTTGTGTATTTCTGAAAGTGGCAATGCTACTATAGAAGAAATATCCAGATTTGTATTGGAACACGGAAAGTTGTAAAATAAAAAGACCAAAAATAAAGTTCCATAATAGAACTCGTGATATAATGTTAAGCGACCAAACCAAACATCGAAAGGAGAACTATTATGGAACGATTAAATAATAACACAAAGAGAAGAAAAGGTAA
>JAXKHT010000042.1:0-3422 GCA_036549705.1 Acutalibacteraceae bacterium
GAGTAATATCCTGTCATATACCCATAAACTAGAACCTTAAACAAAGATACCGGGTCTGCTTTTCTTTTTGGTGTATTTCGTTTGTAGGCATTATACAGTTTTGTATAGTCTAAGCTTTCGCATATCTCATCTAGTGTTCTCACATTTGAACTTACTTCTACGACTTTTTCTAAATTTAGTGGTATTACCAGTTGATTTCTTTTGCTCATTGTTGTACAATCCTTTATGGTGGTTTTGTTTTGTCGTAATTACATTATACACCATTTTGGAGACTTCTTCACCGAAGTCTCCTTCTTTTTTTGCATAAAAAATCAGGCTGCCTCACTTGCTTAGTGAGACAGCCCCTTTTTACGCAGCATTAGCGTAGTGAAATTCCATTGGTGTCATACATTTCAGTTTAAGCTGAAATCGCTCTGTGTTGTAAAAAATTATGTAGTTTTCAAGAGCTTCTGTTAATTCTTCTTTCCTGGTGTGTTTCTACTGTTAATCCATAATCTTTTCCATGTTCTATGCAGAATGCTACTATTTCTACTCGTTCTTCTTGTGTTGTTTTTCTTCCTTTGGTCATATAGATTTCTCCTTTGTTGGAACTTCGTTCCTTAATATCTTTATTACCATTATACCACTCTATCCAGTCTTTAAGTTGGCGAGTACTATTTATTTTATGTTCTTTGCATATTTTTATTTGACTCCCTTTTCCTGATAAATATTCCTCTACTGCCTTTATCTTTTCTTCTTTACTATATCTTTTCTTCAGCGATTCTATACCTTGAGATTCATATTTCATTATCCATTCTCGTACTGTTTTGTTATCTACTCCTAATTTATGAGCTGTGCTATTTATGCTTGCTTCTCCTTTTTCTATTCGTCTTATTGCTTCTACTTTGGTTTCATAACTTATTTTTGACATAAAAATTCCCCTTATCGTAGTCTTGAAAACTTTTTGTTTTTTCAAGTGTCTACTTTAAGGGGATTATATCAGTGATTGTGCGGTATTGCCATAATTTTATCTAGTATTTGCATCTGTACCCATTATATCTTCTGCTATATTTGATACACCTTGGTCTATAGTGTCACCTATTTCGCCAGCCATACCTTGGCTAGATGTATTTTCTGTATTTTGGGTGCTACTTCCATTTGTTTCGTCATTAGATGAGGTATTATCTGTGGTATTGTCTGTGGTATTATTACCAGCAGTATCACTTGAAGTGTCACTTGAAGCACCATTTGATGTATCGTTTGAAGTACCACCGGAAATACCGCTTGAATTACTTTCTGAATTATTATTATCGGTATTATTTTCTGTAGATGACGAAGTATTATTTGTGTTATCCATTATGGTACCATTCTCACCATTACCTATCTTACCACGGTCACCACAACCACCCATAAACGCTGTTAAACAAACCATAACAGCTAACGCTAAGATTAAACATATTTTTTTCATTGTAATTCTCCTGTTAGTGTATTTACCTAATCGGTATAATTTTAGGTTTACCAATTCAAGTAAAAAAATTCACATAACAGTAGTAAGCTCTTTTTTTAATTTATGTATTATTTTTTTCTCTAATCTAGATATGTATGACTGTGAAATTCCCAGCATTTCTGCTACCTCTTTTTGAGTATGTTCTTTACATCCCATTAAGCCAAAACGCAGTATGGTTATCTGTTTTGCTCTTGGCTCTAGCTTATTAACAGCTTGCAGAAGTAAGAAACGCTCAGTTTCTTGTTCTATATTTTTATTAACAATATCACTGTCACTACCTAATATATCACTTAATAATAATTCATTGCCGTCCCAATCTATATTTAGCGGTTCATCTATAGATATTTCGTTTTTCAGTTGAGTGCTTTTACGCAAATACATTAGTATTTCATTTTCTATACAGCGTGAAGCATATGTTGCAAGTTTTATGTTTCTTTGTGGACAAAAGGTATTTACTGCCTTTATTAAGCCGATAGTTCCAATAGAAATTAAATCTTCTACACTAGCTCCTGTTGCTTCAAATTTTTTTGCTATGTATACAACTAATCTAAGATTATGAGTTATTAAAAGCTCCTTTGCCGAATTGTCACCATTGATAATTCTGTCCATTACAATTTGCTCTTCTGCTTTCTTCAATGGAGGTGGCAATGTTTGGGAGCCATTTATATAATATATCCCATTTGTCTTTACTCCAAAAAACTTTTCTTTAAGCCAAAATAATATTTCATACAATTTTGTTAAAATCATTATTACCATCCTTTACAAATTCAATAATTTCAGGGTTTAACATAGCTTTAATTTCACCACTGACTATTCTGTTTTTACATACTGCAATATATATCTTGTTGGGACAATATATGTCATTTATATAAACCTCTTTCGGTAAAAAGGCTGGTAAAAGTCCATCACCACCAATAGAATTAAAGGGTATAAGTCTGTAATGATTATTTGGAGAATAATCAACGTTTATATTATTTAGTAATTTATTAAATTCATCTTCTATTATAATTTTAACTGTATCTTCATTAACAACAATAACTGGAATATTACTAAAAGGCTCACATAAAGTATTTCCTGTATCTACCTTAGCATAAAATTGACAGTATTTATTGTTATGTATTATTTTAACTTTGCAAATTTCGAGAATACTATGCTGATTTTCTAATACCTTATTAATTATTCTTATTATGATGTAACATATGACTGTTGTTATAATCATCAAAATTGGAGAAATATTAAAATATACTACTGAATTATTAATAACAATTTCCTGTGGACTTAGTAGCCATATAAAAAACATTACACCGCAAAAACAAAAACTTATTAAATAAAATAAGATAATATTTTTTATAAACAACCTTATAGAGGAAAATCCAAATGTTATAAGTATAATAATAGCTGAAATTAATAGTTTGGTTAAAAGATTAAAGATAAAAGGGAAATCCGGTAAAAATATAATTAAAGAGCAAATAGCACCAAATATACTACCAAGAAGCAATTTTACTGTTTTAATATTAACTTTTGTTGTCTTCTTGACTGCAAGTAATATTAAATAATTAATAATTATGTTTGTGCCCAAGAGAATATCTATATATATTGTAGTTAATATTGTTCTCACCTCCACCTATATTATCTCACTTATATAGAAAAATTATTGTCACAAATTAGTAATTGAATATTTGGAGATTTTAATAACAGTACATAAGTAACAATAACAAAAAAACTGCACATTAAATAAGTATGTTTTAATAAGCAATTCTATTCGTTGGATTATATATTGTTTGTTATTACAAATATGTATCAAATAATAAAACAGTTTCTAATATATAAAAATAGACAACAGCATAACGCCGTTGTCTCAGACTGTAGACAAAGCACCAATATTGGGCTTTGTTTTTTTTGTTTTCAGAGAGGAAATATGGTATAATAAAGGTAC
>JAXKHT010000043.1:0-4306 GCA_036549705.1 Acutalibacteraceae bacterium
GGGGTTTGTGCCTGAACTCACAAAAGATGAATATATCCAACAGAAAGAAAACAGAAAAGGTATAAAGAAAAAAGCAAAAACAGTTAAATACAAAAATGCTTATGAGCGTTTGGAGGAGAAATATTTTAAATTCAATCCACCAATGACATTTGCAAAATCTGAAAGTTGGACAGTATCAAAGAACTTATACACAGCCAATCCACTATTATTTACTTTGAAACTTATACAACATATCTTTTTTAAAAGTAAAAAAAGGTATTGTCGAAAAAGAAAAATTGAAAATTATCCTAAACAACCCTTAAATCGAATTACCAACTCAAAAGATATTTATGCGTGTAAAAGCAACATCTCTTACAAGCAGTTAAAATCAGCACCAGGAGAAACAGCACAGATAAAAATATATGCGTGGCAGTTACCAAGACTGCTCTCGCAATCTTTTTTCTATCATTCCTTTATTGATATTAATAATGGAATAGCTACTGTTTACTTAAAACAAAAAGACTTAACCAAACTTGCAAAGGCACTTGAGCTTACTGATGAGATGTTCTTTGTAAAACAGAGTGAACAATTATTAAATCAAAAGAATTATAGTAAGCTCAAAAAAGAAAACAGCAAAGTTAATTATCTTGTTGTCACAGAGGAACAACGCAAACTATTAAAAGAGCATTTTATAAACTTTGCTTACTTTGAAAAAGAAGATAAATATAATATAGTTTTTGCTCCACAGGATAAGAAAAAAATTATTGAAATACTATATCCTGAAAGAGCAAAAAGAAAATCGCAACAACCTAAAACTGAAACAGCTTATGAGCGTAATTGCAGAATTAATATTGAGCTTAAAGCTATCGCAGAAAAAACAGGTGACAAGCTGGAATATAGGCTTGTATCATCAACACAGTTACACAATCTTGAAAAGTCTGATGTTAAATTTGCTTATTTCCGGAAGGAGGACGGAAGAAATAACATCGTCTTTTTAAGTAGTGATAAATTAAAGGTTGCTAAAATATTAGCAACCGAAAAAAACGAACACATAAGCAATGACAATGAACACATAAACGATAACATAACTAGAAGATAAGGAAGTGTTCAGTTGATGAATGACGAAGAATTAAGATTGAATTTGAAAAACGCTGGCAAATATCAGCTTAACTATTTGCAATCTAATGAAAGAAAATGGATGACTTTTTTAAGTCAATCATGTAATCATTACAGTAGAAGTTTTTTAGAGCAGTTGTTAATTATCGCCAGTTATCCAAATGCAACAGCAGTAATGGAAGAAAATTTATGGCAGAAAAACAACTATGTAGTAAAAAACGGAGAAATGGGAATTGCTGTACTAACAAATTTTGATGGAGATTTTCAAAACAATCAAAAGATAAACGGTGCAACTGTTAAAGTGTACTATGACATATCCCAAGTTGAAAAGATTTCAGCAAAAGAGGTTTATCGTTGGAACATTGGAAACATAGACGAAAACCTTGTAATAAAATCACTTAATGATAATTACACCAATGTTAATACCTCTACATTTGTTCATACAGTTATTACTGCGATTTCATCAGAAATTGATAACACGATTAAGGATTTAGACACAAGAAATTTCATTATTAATTCAGCAAGCTATCAAGTCTTAAGTCGATGTGGTTATAATGCAAATTCTATTTTTAAGTCTGAAGATTTTAAATTTGTTACAAAGTTTGAAAATGATAAGAATTTCATTAAGATTGCAACGCAAGCTAATGAATTATCTAGTAGTATGTTAAAGCATATTGCAAAAATAGTGCGTAAACATTACAATGAAAGTAAAATTAGTGTTAAGGAGGAACAGACAAATGAGCATAATATTCAATCCACACGCAGATATAAGCAAGGGCGAACCAACAATAATTTACACCAAGTTTCGCAAGAGCGAAACGAGTGGAGCGTTAATTCCGATAGTGGACGCAACGGACGAAGAGCCAATGGAACTGGGAGTGTACGCAGCGAAGCACCTGAAATATCTCAAGGAGGAACATCCGGACAGATATACGGAGCTGATGTTGTTGGAGAACACAACGGAGTATCTTCACAACATAGAGATGACAGCACAGAATCGAAAGGAAACAATAATCGAGCAACAAAAGAAAGCACTGGGAGTAACCGAGGAGCTGAAAGCGAAAGACCAAATGAAATGGGTGGGCTTGATGAACAACATTATTCAATCAGCCGAGGAGATAGTTCTAAACGAGATAGTTTACGTTTAAGCTCAAACCCACAAGTTAATATCACAGATAACAAGGCAGAAGTTGATGTACAAAATCAAACTTCTGCTTTTTCTATTTCACAGCAGATTATTGATGATACTCTCTGTAAAGGTAGTGGCTTTTCTCAAGGTAAAATGCGTATCTATGAGCAATTTGAAAAGAATTTATCCTCAAAGGAGAATGCTGAATTTCTGAAAAATGAATATGGCGTTGGTGGTGGCTCACACGCTGGTGGACACGATGGCTATAGCACTTGGCACGACGCCAAAGGTTTTAGTATAACAAAGGGCTATGACGATAACCGACCAAAGGTATTTCTTAATTGGAAACAGGTTGCTACTCGCATTTATCAGCTTATCCGTATGGATAGATACCTAAATTCAAAGGAAAAAGAATACTATCCTAAATGGCGTGAAAAACAAGAAATAAAAAGAATTGAGCTTTTGCAATTAAAACAGGAAAGAGAAAATAAATCTATTCCAGCAGAAAAAGAAAATATTGAATATATTTATAAATACGCTGTTGGAGATAAAGTTTATTTGGGTGCAAGTGAATATGAGGTATCCTCTATTTCTAATGACGATTTGATAATTTTACAGGATGTACATTTTCCTTTAATGGAAAAGGAAATGAAACGTGAGGAATTTGAAAACGCACTTAAAGAAAGCATTTTCAATGACCACTTAAAAGAATCTAAACTAACCTTTGACAAAGAAGCCTTTGCTACTGAACTTAATGTATCTGATACAACAGAGGTTCAGGAACAACCAATAAGCAATACTAAGTCGGTTGATGAGCTTCAAATAGGTGATGTTATCCGTCTTGAAAATCAAGAATGGACTATAAGCAAAATTGACGGTGATTTTTCTGTTGAATTAATCAACAATGATAAAACTGCAAATAACTCTGTTCAAAAATTTATGGGACACTGGAAAGAAAATATTGCAGAAATTGGCTATGAGTATATTCCTCCTGTTAAGGAAAGCACAAGGAATATCCTTACTGCTGACAAAACCAACTACATAATCAATGATGATAATCTTGGTGTAGGTACTAAGCCTGAGCGTTTCCAAAACAATATTAACGCTATTCGTTTGCTCAAAACTATTGAGAGTAAAAACCGTTTAGCTTCTCAAGAGGAACAAGAAATATTATCAAAATATGTTGGTTGGGGTGGTTTAGATAAATATTTTGAGCCTACTCACAGTCGATATAACGAATTAAGAGATTGTTTAACAGATGATGAATTTAGGTCAGCTAGTGAAAGCACCCTAACAGCCTTTTATACTCCACCAATGGTTATAAGAGCTATGTATAAGGCTCTTGATAACCTTGGATTTACAAATGGTAATATCCTTGAGCCTAGCTGTGGTACAGGTAACTTTATGGGTATGCTACCTAAAAATATGCAGAACAGTAAAATGTTTGGTGTAGAGCTTGATAGCATATCCGGTAGAATAGCAAAACAACTGTATCAGAAAAACAATATTTCCATTGGTGGGTATGAAAACGAGAAATTGCCTGATAGCTTTTTTGATGTTGCAGTTGGTAATGTTCCTTTCGGTAATTTTAAAGTATCAGACAAAAGATATAATAAACACAAATTTCTGATTCACGATTATTTTTACGCTAAAACGCTTGATAAGGTTCGTCCTAGTGGTGTTATAGCATTTATTACAGCAAAGGGTACTTTGGACAAGAAAGATAATCGTATAAGAAAGTATCTAGCAGAACGAGCAACTCTATTGGGTGCAATAAGATTACCTAACAACACATTTAAGGGTGCTGCTGGAACAGAGGTTACATCTGATATTTTGTTCTTGCAGAAAAAAGAAGCATTATCACTTGATAACCCTGATTGGCTATACCTAAAGGAGAACGAGGACGGTATTGTAATAAATCAATATTTCGTCGATAACCCTGATATGGTATTGGGCGATATAAAATTAATTTCTGGCCCATACGGGCTAGAAATGGCTTGCGTGTCTAACGATGATGGCACACTTGAAGAAAAATTAAATGCTGCTGTGGCTAAAATACAAGGTCAGATAGTGACTTATAAC
>JAXKHT010000044.1:0-27426 GCA_036549705.1 Acutalibacteraceae bacterium
GTATAGAATATTTTATGCAAAGCTACAAGAAGCATATAAAAGCTATAAATCAGCCAGTGCAACAGCTTTACAGCTACAAGAAAAATACAACCTAATGAACAAAGCATTTTTAGATGAACAAGCAGGTATTCTTGCAGAAAAATTAAATGACGGTATACCTTGCCCTGTTTGTGGTTCTATAAATCATCCTTGTAAGGCAAAAAAATCTGTAAAAGCTCCTACAGAAGCACAGCTGAAAAAGATTAAAAGTGATTACGAAAAAGCCAGCGAAATTGTCAATAATGAAAGTCGCAACGCAGGTGAGATAAAAGGCTCGGTTTCAGCACAAAAAACAAGTATAGAAAAACAGGTGGCTGAATTATTTGGCGAATGTGAGCTTAAAACTGTACCGCAAAAAGTTAATTCAGAACTTGCTGTGGCAGAAGAAAATATCAAGGAATTAAATAATAAAATTTTATCAGAAGAAAAAAGTATCTCTAGAAAATTGTCTTTAGATAAGATTATTCCAGCAGAGGAAAAGAAAGCAGAAGATATTGAAAAAAGGCTTTTAAATAGCAAAGAAGCCATTGTTGAATTATCTGTAAAAAAAGCTGAAACAGAAAAAAGCCTAAATGTTTTTGCCAAAAAGCTACGCTTTGCAAGTGCAGACTTAGCTATAGAATACCAACGAAAATTAAAGGCAGACAAAACAGCTTTATTAACTTTGTTAGAAAAAGCTGAAAAAGCATATCAAGATTGTGACCGCATTATAAATCAGTTTAACGGAAAAATAATTCAATTAGAAAAACAGATTTCAGAATCGGTGCAGATTGACATTGTTGCAGAGAAAAAGAAAAAATCTGAATTAACAGAGAAAAAATCTTCCCTTACACAAAATCAAAAAATTATTTATAATCGAATTGCTACCAATAGTTCAATATTAGAAAATATAAATAAAACATCTGCACAGCTGTTGGTCATGGAAGAAAAATGGAGCTGGGTAAAGGCTTTGTCAGATACAGTAAATGGTACAATTACTGGTAAAGAAAGAATTGCACTGGAAACCTATGTACAAATGACATATTTTGACAGAATAATTGCCCGTGCTAATACTCGTTTTATGGCTATGTCCGACGGTCAATATGAATTAAAGCGACGCATATATGCAGACAATAAGAAAAGCCAAAGTGGTTTAGAGCTTGATGTTATTGACCATTATAACGGCAGTGAAAGAAGCGTAGATTCTCTTTCAGGCGGAGAATCATTTAAGGCATCACTTTCTTTGGCTTTAGGAATGTCAGATGAAATTCAATCATTTGCTGGAGGAATACAGCTTGAAACAATGTTTGTTGACGAAGGCTTTGGCACGCTTAGCGAAAACGATTTACAACAATCTATAAAGGCACTTATGGGTTTGGCAGGTAATAATAGATTGGTAGGAATTATTTCTCATGTTGCAGAATTAAAGGAAAAAATTGATAATCAAATTGTAGTAACAAAAAGTAAATCAAATGGAAGCAGTGTGGAGATTATTGTATAATTTTTTTACCTTTCAAAGGTAATTTTATATGTAGAATTTGCTTTTAATAAATTTAATAAAACGAAACAAAATACTATTACAACATCAATTAAATAAAAAATCAGACGGAAATTTGGCTGACTTTTTATTATGATGTTGAAAAAATTCTTATTAGAAAAATCTACAGTGTTGCTTTATAAGACTAGCGTAAAACGCTAAGTACAATTTTCAAAGCATATTTTGCTTATAGTATGCCGTAAAATGTGGCAAATAATTATTATAACGAATATTGATAGATTGTTTTATTGTAATGAATTTGTGATGTTAATAAAACGGTAATTAGAATACTATTTAAGTCCAGATGAGATTTTTCTTATGTTAAACAAAACAGAATAACATTATAGTGTAAAATAAAAATTTTACAAATTAATGATAAGCTGTATTAGAAAATTTGCTATGTTTTAATGGCTGTTATTATAAAAGCAGAATAATGTTTTTAAGCTACTGTAGAAAAATTAGGAGGAAAACATTATGTCATCAAATAATAATAAGCTGAATGTACCAGAAGCAAAGGAAGCAATGGAAAGATTTAAGATGGAGTGTGCAAATGAAGTAGGTGTTAATTTAAAGCAGGGTTACAACGGCGATTTAACATCTCGTCAGGCAGGTTCAGTAGGCGGTCAGATGGTTAAAAAGATGATCGAAAGCTACGAGCAGAGTATGAAATAATTAAGGCAATGCACCCATATTGGAAAATAACCTAATAATTTTATAAAACTAATTACCTATAGTAAATTATAATTAAAATGTAGAAGGTAATATAGTTGAAAATAGTAGGTTATAAATCCAATAGCAAAACCACCTTGCAGGTCTACTTTTGTAGATGCAAGGTGGTTTTTGTATGTTATTTATATTTTTGAACTGGCTTAAAATAAATTAGAAGCTCCAAGTAAATCTGGTAGCCACAGCATATTTTGTTGTTAAGAAAACCTTAGATAAATCATCTGCAAAGCCTGTCATAGTTGAAAATGTGTTAAATGCCAAAACACCTAAAACTATTGCAATTAATGTGTATTTTACTGCCTTATTTTTTGTCTTATCAATTAATATGAAAACATTATATAACAGCAATAAATAATAAATAACCAAACATAATGACTGATGTTTACCCATATTTTGAACTATTGTAAAGGAATACATACTTAAAAAACAACCCAATAAAGAGAAAATAGTTATTGGTCTTAGTTTTTTATTTATAAATCCATATATTGCTCCTACAAGTAGAAGTAACGCAAACAAAATTCCTAAATAACCTAACTGGTTAAACAATTCAAAAGGGAATCCTCCTAAATCGTAATCAGAATAATCACTTGCATAATTTCTTACAAATAAAGTTCTATAAATAAAAGGTGTAAGTGTAACAAGCATTAAAATTGCTGTTACAATAATAAATTTAATCTCACCTAAAAATGTTTTGCTACGCAAGGTTTTATCTTTTTCAAAGAAAGAGTATACAAATTTAATTGCAATTATTGATATGTATAAACCAATCAATGTAAAAATGTACCATCTTCTGGTTACCACTAAGAATACCATTAACAAGGAAGCAATAACCGCCTGCGATAAACTAAATTTTGTGTAGTCATAGTTTGTCATTATAACAAATATAGCAAAAACAAAGAACATACCAAACAAATCAGGCATACCTAATAAAGATGCAAGGTGTAGTAATGGGAATGTTAAAAATGTAATATTGCCCAACACAGCAATAAGATTGACATTTTTAGTATTAAATCTTTGTGCTATATTTATTACTAATAGATTATTCATATAACAAACAGGAGCAAGTAATACAATGTAGTATGTAATAACAAAGGCGTTATTAGTGCCTGTGGTAAAGGCAAAAGGTGCTGCAAGAATAGCATTTATAAAGTAAGAATAGTCACTGTTCCAACAGCTGGATACTATTCCATAAAAGCCTTTAAGTGGTAAATTGTTAAACAAGGTATGTAGTTCGTTTTGTAAATCGTAGTAAACAACATGGTCGCTTAAATATTCAAAGTTTCTGTTATATACGATAAACGCATATGCTATTAATCCAATAACAGAAGTTATAATTGTTCCAATAAACAGTGTTTTACGGTTTTCCTTATCTACATAAATTTCTGTTACCCATTTTGCTATAAAAAATAGAATTGTAATAAGAAAAACACTTAAAAAGAACTCTGGCAGTGTTTTGTATAAGCCTGTAATAACAGAAAATCCAGTACTAATAATTAATAATACAAATTCTGCCACCATAAGTAAAAATGATTTGGTTTTTACAATGGTACCAAGAGTACTCTTATAATTTTTTATTGTTTCTTTCAACGTAATACCCCCAAAAAATTATTTGTTTCTAGGGGCTGTTATAAAATATATAACAATTTATTATTAATTTAAACAGCCCCCATAGTTCCTGAATTTAGAAAATTTTTGTAGTCCACTTGGTACAATCCCAAACATCGTCCACTACATCAAGATAGAATTCAGGTTCGTGGCAGATTATAAGTACGCTTCCTTTGTACTCTATAATTGCACGTTTTAATTCATCTTTTGCATCTACATCAAGGTGGTTTGTAGGCTCGTCTAATAATAAAATATTTGTTTCCTTGTTAATCAACTTGCAAAGTCTTACCTTTGCTTGTTCGCCACCGCTAAGAACCTTAATTTGGCTTTCAATATGCTTTGTTGTTAATCCGCATTTTGCCAGTGCAGCACGAATTTCGTGCTGAGTATACGCAGGAAACTCCTTCCAAATTTCTTCTATACAAGTTGTTGAGTTATCCCCAGATGTTTCCTGCTCAAAATAGCCTATTAAAAGATTATCACCTAAGCTAACAGAACCCTCTAACGGAGGTATTATTCCTAAAATACTTTTTAATAATGTGGTTTTACCAATACCGTTTGCACCTACAAGAGCAATTTTCTGTCCTCTTTCCATTGCCAAAGTAAGTGGCTTTGAAAGTGGCTGGTCGTAACCAATTACTAAATCTTTTGTTTCAAAAATGAATTTTCCAGGAGTTCTTCCCAGCTTAAAGTTAAATTCTGGCTTTGGTTTTTCTGCGGCAAGTTCAATTATATCCATTTTATCAAGCATTTTTTGTCTGGACATAGCCATATTTCTGGTAGAAACTCTTGCCTTGTTTCTTGCAACAAAGTCTTTCAGCTCACTTATTTCCTGTTGCTGACGTTTATATGCAGCCTCAAGCTGAGCCTTTTTTACTGCATAAACCTCTTGGAAGTGGTTATAGTCACCAACATAACGGTCTAATTTTTGATTTTCCATATGGTAAATAAGATTAATAACCTCATTTAAGAATGGAATATCGTGAGAAATTAAAACAAAGGCATTTTCGTAATCAATCAGATAACGCTTTAACCAAACTATATGCTCCTCATCAAGATAGTTTGTAGGCTCGTCCAGTAATAGAATATCAGGCTTTTCCAGTAACAGCTTTGCCAAAAGTACCTTTGTTCTTTGACCACCACTTAAATCTGTAACATCTCTGTCAAGTCCAATATCTAAAAGCCCCAATGCACGGGCAACCTCTTCTACCTTAGAATCTATAACATAAAAATCGTGAAGAGTAAGAGTATCCTGAATTGTACCCAGCTCCTCCAGCATTTCCTCCATTTCATCTTCACTTGCAGTGCCAAGCTGGTCGCATATCTGATTCATCTTTTCTTCCATTTCAAATAGATAGGAAAAAGCTGATTTTAATACATCTTGAATTGTCATACCTTTAGTAAGTACAGTATGTTGGTCTAAATATCCTACACGGACATTTTTTGACCATTCTACTTTACCCTCGTCAGGCTGTAGCTTACCTGTTACAATATTCATAAATGTAGATTTTCCCTCTCCGTTTGCACCAACAAGACCAATATGCTCTCCTTTTAGTAAACGGAAAGAAACATCATCAAAAATTGCACGGTCTCCAAATCCGTGTGTTAAATGTTCTACGTTTAAGATACTCATATTAAACTCCTTATATTTATTTTCCCTAATCATACCTTAGCAAAGGGAAAAATTATATTTTATCTGTTAGAAAGTATATCACAGCACCCGACTATTATCAACAAAATACGCCAATCTTCTACAAAGCAAAAATTGCAGTAGTATATTTATAATCTAAACCGTTTATACGGTAGTGTGATATAGGTTAAATTATATTTTAGATTTAATTAATTCTTCAAAAGCTGTGGCAAATTTTTTATTGTCCTCTTGTGTTCGTTTTGGTGGTCCTTTAAGATGATGTTTACTGCTACTGTTTCTGATTTTTTTTGTAATATATCTGCTGTTAAGCAGGGCATCTATATTATTTTCAGTGTACAACATACCGTTTTGGTTTATGCAACTACATTTTTTACTTAAAGCCATAGCTGCAACCCCATAATCCTGTGTAACTACAATATCTCCACTTGCACAACGATTAATCAGTGCAAAATCAACAGCGTCACATCCTGCACTTATTGTAATTACCTGTGCATAATTTGAAGAAAATATATGATTAGTGTCGCACATTATAACTAATGGAGTATTATACTTTTTACAGATTTTTTCAATATTTGTAACTACAGGACAACCGTCTGCATCTACATATACAGTCATATTATATAGCCTCTCTTTTTATATACAATACAGGTTTGTATCCCACAGTGGTATATATGGGTGGTGGCGTAGATAAAATTGATATTCGGGATTTATTGAATGTATTAGTAAAATTAAATCAAATAAATCCTCAAAGGTGTGGTAGGCTGCTATATTTAGCTTTGGCTTTTTTTCAGACAAGGTTTTAACAGCACCGCATATTGCCTGTTTTTCAGCACCTTCAACATCCATTTTTATATATGTTACATTTTCCATTTCCTCTGCAAGATGGTCAACGGTAACAGCTTTTATTGCTGTGCCTGTAAAACCTATAGCAGAGTTTCTGCCACCTTGGTTTGCAAATAATAGAGTACAATTTTTTCTCCAAATTGTTTTTTGGTATGCTGTAATATTATTTTTATCACTAATATATTGTGTAAGCTTTTTATAGTTTTTTGGGTCTGGTTCAAGTGCGATTATTTTATTATACCCACCACCATAGCTAATAAGCTCTTGTATGGTGTCACCACGGTATGCACCAAGGTCTATATAGTATTCTTTATTTGTCAGACAAAGAACATTGTTAAAAACCTCATTTTTATGGTCGGTACAATTCCAAAGATATTCCAATTTTCCACTATAGTAAAACTTAATAGCATTTTCAAATACAGCTTTAGAACGACTATCCTTTAATAGGTTATATGCAGACCAAATTTTTTCTGCATTTTTTTCAATAAAAGCATCATCAAAAACTTCGTCACCAAATACAGGTACATTTGGGACAAGTATGGTATGTTGATAAGAAAGATTTTTAATATGCTCCATAACCTCTGGTATTTGTGTGCCAAAGGCAAGTGCAATAATAAAATCTTCATATTTTTCCTTAAAATAGCTTAGCTTTTTTACAGTAAAATCCCTATATTTTTGCCCTCTTACAAAATCATCACTTGCAGTTATTCCACTGCAAGTTATTCCGTAATGGTCAAAAAGTTTAAGTACCTTATCTGCACCGTTTCCCATACCGTAAATAATAATGGGTTTATTGCAGTTTTTTAAATATCGCCATATGTTGTATTCTTTTAATTTTTCTTCAATTTTTGTCATAAAATCACCTGCAATTAAGATAATACCCTATATATTTTTTTAAGTCAAATAATATTGAGGTTGTTACTTGCTTTTACTGAAAATTGTATATTTTTTATTAATTATTGATTTTTCGTGGTAAATCTTCAAATTATTACTTGATATTTTTATGTTTTTAATGTATGATTTACATTGTACTTATGAATTTATAAAATTATATATTGGAGGAAATGACAATGAAAAAAAGAGCTATTTTATTAGCAATTATGATTATGGCAGTATCAGTTGCTTTTGGAACAACAGGATGTATGAACAATGGTAATACAAATGCAACAGCTCCAACAGCAACCCCAATAGCAACACAGGCTCCAACACCAGCCCCAACACAGGCTCCAACAAAAGCACCAACTCAGCCAGCTACACAGCCAGCAACACAGGCTCCAACACAGGCGGCTACACAGGCTCCAACACAGGCAGCTACCTTTGCGGCAGAGGTTTCAACTGGTGCAGTTAACTCAACAGAGCCAACTACAGCAACTAATCCTACAGGTGCATCAACTACAACAGCTATTACACCAGATGTAAACGGTAACTATGTACTATCAGGTACAGTAACAGGCTATGGTGCAAACACTGTTGTAATTAGATATGCTGACGGTAACGAGTATGAGTTTAACTACACACAGACAAATGTATCTTACGAGCAGTTGTATGACGGTGCATATGTAGTAGTTGTAGCTGACGGTGACCCAACTGGTGCAGGCGTACCAAATGCAACAAGTTTAGTACTTGGTTAATTTGTTAATCAGTATCCGTATATAACATAAAAGAGCAGTCGAAATTTTTTTCGACTGCTCTTTTTGTAAGTTTTATTCATCAAAAAGTGATGTGGAAAGGTATCTATCTCCTGCATCTGGCAATAGAACAACTATATTTTTGCCATAGTTTTCAGAACGCTTTGCAAGCTGAATTGCGGCATAGGCCGCAGCACCAGAGGATATGCCCACAAGAATACCCTCGGTAGTTCCAATAAGTTTGGCTGTAGTAAAGGCATCTTCATTTGATACAGGCATAATTTCGTCAAGTATTTTTGTATTTAGAATAGATGGAATAAATCCTGCACCAATACCTTGAATTTTATGAGAACCAGCTACCTCTCCCGAAAGCACAGCAGAGGATTTTGGCTCTACTGCAACAATTTTAATGTTTGGATTTTTTGATTTTAAGTATTCTCCAACACCTGTTATAGTACCACCTGTTCCTACACCTGCAACAAAAATGTCAACAGTGCCATCTGTATCATCAAAAATTTCAGGTCCTGTGCTTTCAATATGAGTGGTTGGATTTACAGGGTTTGAAAATTGCTGAGGAATAAAGCTGTGTGGAATTTCCTTAGAAAGTTCCTGTGCTTTATCTATAGCACCCTGCATACCCTTATCTCCTGGAGTTAAAACCAATTCTGCACCATATGCTTTCATTAACTTACGGCGTTCTACAGACATAGTATCTGGCATAACTATAATAATTTTGTACCCTTTTGCGGCGGCAACAGAAGCAAGACCAATGCCAGTATTACCAGAGGTAGGCTCTATTATTACAGAATCGGGCTTTAATTGTCCCAGCATTTCTGCTTTATCAATCATAGCCTTGCCAATACGGTCTTTTACAGAGCCTGCCGGATTAAAATATTCCAGCTTAGCAAGAATTTTTGCATTTAATTTTAGCTTTTTTTCAATGTTAGATAGCTCTAATATTGGGGTTTTACCAATAAGCTGTTGGGCAGATGTATAAATATTAGACATAGATAAAACTCCTTTAACGCTAATAGATTTGGTATTTTTATTATGTGTTTATTTTTTCTATTAATTTAATAATCTCATTAATTTTTTCCTGTTGTTCTTCTTTGTTACCGTTAGAAAATGCGTCGTTAACACAATGCTCCATATGTCCTTTTAATATAATAGAGTTTACCTTTTTTAAGATAGCCTGTGCAGACATAATCTGTGTGGCAACATCAATGCAATAACGGTCATCTTCTATCATTTTTAATATACCGTCAATTTGCCCTTTTGCTGTTTTTAACAGGTTAGATACTTTCTGACAATCGCATTGCATTACTTAATCTCCACTACAGTGTAACCTGCATCTGTAATTGTAGTTTTAATGGTGTCATCACTTACATTACCTGTAATAGTTGCACATTTATTTTCAAGGTCAACAGTTGCTGTTACACCCTGAAGGTCATTTAATAGCTTTTCTACTCTTCCAGAGCAATGTGGACACATCATACCCTCAATAATTACTGTTTTTGTCATTTTCTTTTCTTCCTTTCTGTTTTCAGTTTCATTTACTACAGCTTTATTAATATTTGCTGTTTTTACTTGATTAATATATTTAAACCTTGGTTTAAATGTTCTAAGTCTTAAAGCGTTACTTACTACGCAAACAGAGCTTACACACATTGCGGCGGCACCAAACATTGGATTTAACTGCCAGCCTAAAATATTATAAAACAACCCTGCTGCTAAAGGAATTCCTAGAGAATTATATATTAATGCCCAAAATAGATTTTCCTTAATATTACGCATTGTTTTTCTGCTTAATTGAATAAACCTAACAATATCAACAAGGTCATTTTTTACCAGCACAACATCAGCAGAGTCTATGGCTATGTCTGTGCCGTTACCTAAAGCTATTCCAACATCAGCCTTTGCAAGTGCAGGGGCATCATTTATTCCGTCGCCTACCATTGCTACAATCTGATTTTTTTCTTGCAGTTGTCTTATGGTGTTTTCTTTATCTTGTGGTAAAACCTCTGCTATAATATTTTTTATACCACAGCTTTTTCCTATAGCTGTTGCAGTAGCTTTGTTGTCACCTGTAAGCATAAATACATCAATATTCATATGATTAAGCTCTTTTATGGCAGATTTACTGCTTTCCTTTATTATATCAGCCACAGCAATAATACCTATAAGTTTACTCTCCATTGCAAATAATAACGGTGTTTTTCCTTGGTTAGACAGTGCTTCAATTTGTTGTAAATGTAAAGAAATATCAATATTGTTTTTATTCATAAACTTAACATTGCCTGCAATTATTTGCTTATCTTGTATATAGCCTGAAACTCCCAAACCACCATAGCTTGTAAAGTTAGTTACAGCTTGTAGAGCTGTTTTCTTTTCCTTAGCATATTCTACAACTGCATTAGCAAGAGGATGTTCCGACAATGCTTCTATAGATGCAGATAAACCTACAAGCTGTTCTGTAGTAACACCAAAGGTGATAACATCTGTAACCTGAGGCTTACCCATAGTGATTGTACCTGTTTTGTCAAGAACAACTGTCTTTATTTGGTCAGCTTTTTCTAAGGCTTCAGCAGATTTAATCAATATTCCCATTAAAGCACCTCTACCTGTGCCGGTCATAATAGCTGTAGGTGTAGCTAATCCTAAAGCACAGGGGCAGGATATAACCAGTACAGCAATACCGGAAGAAAGGCTAAATTCAAAGCCTTTGCCAAGTAATAGCCATATTGTAGCAGATAAAACAGCAATTCCTATAACAACTGGAACAAATACTCCACTTATTTTATCTGCAATTTTTGCAACTGGTGCTTTTGTTGCTGAAGCTTCCTCAACCAGCTTTATAATTTGACTTAATGTGCTGTTTTCTCCAACCTTAGTGGCTTTTATTTCTATATATCCACTTTTATTTATGGTAGCTCCTATTACAGTGTCGCCTACTTTTTTATCAACAGGAATACTTTCTCCTGTTATAATTGATTCATCTATAGTGCAGGTTCCTTTTACAATAATTCCGTCAACAGGTATAGTATTGCCTGTTTTTACTGCTACTGTTTCTCCCAATAACACTTGCTCTATAGGGATTTCTACGGTGTTGCCATTTCTTATAACGAAAGCAGTTTGTGGTCGCAAATTTATTAGTTTGGTAATAGCATCTGTGGTTTTGCCCTTTGCTCTGCTTTCTAAAAATTTGCCCAAAGTAATAAGAGTTAATATAGTACCACCAGATTCAAAATACAAATTCATAGAATATTTTTCCACCAAAGCAAGGTCATTATGCCCCAAGCCATAGCCTATTCTATATATAGCCAATATTCCATAAAGTATAGAGGCACTGCACCCTATGGCTATTAGCGAATCCATATTTGGGCTTAATCTAAATAGATTTTTATATCCATTCTTAAAATAATTAAAATTTATAAATACTATAGGAATAACCAACAATAGCTGTGTAAAGGCAAAGGCTATTGAGTTTGCAGTACCGTGCATAAAGCTTGGTACTGGTAATCCTATCATATGCCCCATAGATATATAAAACAGTGGTAACAAAAATATTGCAGACCATATAAGCCTTGTTTTACTAGTTTTTGTTTCTTTACTGTGTAAATTATTATTATCTTTTGTTGATAAGTTATTTACATTTTCAGTAGCCTTACTGCCTTTTATTCCTGCACCATAGCCTGCGTTTTCAACAGCTGTAATTATGCTGTTTGTATTTAACTCTGTAGGGGAGTAGGTAACCTCCATACTATTAGTAAGCAGATTAACAGATACAGATTCAACTCCTTTTAATTTTGAAACTGTTTTTTCCACTCTTGCACTACAAGCAGCACAGGTCATACCACTTATCCAAAATTGTTCTTTTTTCATTATATCACACTCCTTATATTTTCATTACCACCCCCCAGGGGGTGGTAATTTTATTGTATATTATATTTATAGAATGTCAATACTTTAGAAAAAATTAAAATATTCATATTTATGGTAAAGAAAAATATGGTATAATACTTTGTATGAGAATTAATAAGAGGTGCATATATGAAGATTCTTGTAATATTAACAGGGGGAACTATAGCCTGTTCTATAACTAATGATATTATAAATGTTGGTAGCGACGTTGCTTATGATATTTTACGCTTGTACAAGTTAAATAACCCAAATTGTGATGTGGTATTTGACACGGTTCAGCCCTTTACAATTTTAAGCGAAAACCATACAACATCAACATATAATTTGCTTATTGAATACTTGTATAATTGTAATCTGTCTGAATATAATGGCGTTATTATAACCCACGGCTCAGACACCCTTTCCTATACATCTGCATTAATAGGTATGCTTTGGGCAAATGTTAAGATACCTGTTATGATAACAGCTTCTGACTACCCGTTGTCGGACAGTTATTCTAATGGATTGTCTAATTTTACAGCCTGTGTAGAATTTATAAAAAGAAAAGTATGTAATGGTGTTTTTACAGTTTATGGCAAGTTGAATAATGCCGAAGTATATTTGTCTACAAGAATAAACGAGGCAGACCCTTATACAGATTGCTTTATGCCATTTGGTGATGGCATTGTTGCAAAATTTAATGGTAAGGAATTAGCGTACATTAATTACAACTTGATAGAGGAAATGAAAACAAAATCTAATATACAGCTGGATATGCCAGTGCTGGTAAATGATGTACTATTAATAAAAAATTATCCCACACAAAGATTTGATTGCTATTGTGTAGATAATGTTTCAGCAGTTGTTATATATATGTACCACTCAGCCACTGCCTGTACAGTTGGTGATAATACAAATATCTGTAGCTTTATACAACAGTGCTTAGATAAAAAGGTAAAGGTGTATTTGGCTTCCTTTAAGTTGCACACCAAATTTTACGAAAGTACAAATGTAATGCAAACATTACCTGCACAAAAATTATATAATATTTCCATAGAAAGTGCTTATATGAAAGCACTAATAGCCCATAACCAAAATAAATATTCACCAGATGAACTTATGGACAAAAATATTTATTTTGAAGTGCAGTAAAGCTATCTAAACTAAGGATTTATTGCTAATCTTCAAAAATTGGATATTATTTCAAATGGTAATACTTGACTTTTTTTATTAATGTGTTAACATACAAAGTAAGTATAAAAAAATAGAATTTGTATGTTATTTATTTAACATTATATAGAGGTATATATGGAATATAAAATAAGTTTTGGAAAAGATGAAACGGCAATAATAAAAAGTGTTGCTGTTTCCTTAATGTTTATCCACCATTTGTTTTTGGATCCAGAGGGGATTGAGTATTGTAATCAGGAGTTTTTTTATAATTTAAGTGCTATTGGGAAAATTTGTGTATCTATTTATTCTTTCATTACAGGCTATGGTATTTACTATTCTTATGAAAAAAATAATAACTGTGGTGCTGTAAAAAGAGTATCAAGGCTTTATATTAGATATTGGATTATATTGCTGTTATTTTATTTGCCTATGCAGGTTATAGCTGGTGATTTTTCATTTACCCTAGATACTGCTTTTGATTATGCTATTAACATAACAGGCTTTCAAACATCATTAAATCCAAATTCTTGGTTTTTAAGAAACTGGGTTGTATTTATTATAACAGCACCGTGGCTGTTTAAGGTAATGAAAAAGATTTCAAATATAGCAGTTGAATTACTGTTATTTGTAGTATTACCTATAGTTATTTCTTTAATTTGGAACAACTATTTCTTAGTTACAACGCTACCTGATGTATTATATTATACTGTTAATGAGGTTTTGTTTAGTATTATGGTTTATACACCATTTTTTACATTAGGCTCTATAATTGCAAAATATAAATTGTTTAATAAGCTGTTTTCCTGGTTACAGAAAAATGTTGGTAAATGGTTATTGGCTACTTTGTCTATAGTAGTGTTGTTGTTTATGTATATTATTCCTATAAATAAAGTCTATATTTATGGAATGTACTATTCTTATCTTGTTGCAACCCCAATTTTTATTGTTGCACTGGTGGTATTGATAAATACATTAAATGTAAAGGCTGTTAATAAAGTACTGGGCTTTTTGGGGAAACATTCAAGTAATATGTGGCTGGTACACGGTGCGTTTTACCTTGGTGTATTTAGACCTATATTGTATTCTGTTAGGTATCCATTATTGATTTTACTTTTCCTAACAGCGATTTCATTAATATCATCTATCGTAACAGAAAAGCTGGTAAATTTAATAGATAACAAACTTATTAAATCTAATAAAGAAAAAAATAAAGTATTGTATACAGGAAATTAATTTTTCAAAATGTTAAAAAAGTGTTGCATTTTGTGGTATGATATGCTACAATTCTAATGTTATTACGGATATTACTGAAAGAGGTGAAACAACCATGAAAGAAGGTCTACATCCAAATTATACTCAGACTACAATTACTTGTGCCTGCGGTAACGTAATCGAAACAGGTTCAACAAAGGAAAACATCCGTGTTGAAATTTGCTCAAAGTGTCATCCTTTCTTTACAGGCAAGCAGAAGCTTGTTGATACAGGCGGACGTGTTGACAGATTTAACAAGCGTTTTGGTCTTAAAAAATAAGATTATTTACACTAAGCGACACAGTTTTATGTGTCGCTTACTTTGTTTAATCATAGCTACAGGAAGAGGGTGCAGAGCTTGTCAGATAACAGCTATAAAACAGTTTTGAAAGAATCCAGCGACCAGTTTGTGGAAAAAAGGTCACGGTTTATAGGCTATTGTAAGCCTGTTACAACAGAAGAACAGGCATTGGAGTTTATTAATACAATAAAAGCCAAACATTGGGACGCTAAACACAATGTATATGCCTATTGCCTTAAAGATGGGCAAATAATGCGTTATTCCGATGATGGCGAACCACAGGGTACAGCTGGTAAACCAACCCTAGATGTATTAGTTAAAAGTGGTTTAACTGATTTAGTTGTAGTGGTTACCAGATATTTTGGTGGAATACTATTGGGGGCAGGTGGATTAGTTCGTGCTTATTCTCACGGTGCAAAACTTGCTGTAGATGCAAGTCAGCCTGTAACTATGCAAGAATGTGTTATCTGCTCAGTAAGCTGTAATTATAATCAATATGGCAAGGTGTCTTCTATAATACCTCAATGTAATGGCGTAATTGATGATAGTGTATTTGGTACAGATGTAGAGATAAGTTTCCATATTACAGCCGAAAATCTTAACAAGCTAAAAAAACAAATGGCAGATGCTACTTGTGGAGAAATAGAACCTGTAGAAGAATTTAAAGAGTTCTTTGCAGTAGAATAAATTAAGTATAGTGTAATTTTTATGGTTTTTGTTACTGTATTTAGGTAACAAAATGCAATGAAATGTGTAGGTATTTTTTCTATTTTTGTATTAATTGTGGTATTAATGGTCTGCTCTTGACAAACCTTTGTAATGGGGGTAAAATCAAGTGTGGTTAATAAGGATAATATGTAGAATTGATGTTTTAACAGAGAGGATGTAAACCTTGAATACTCAAACTTTTGAAACTTATGAATCAGAGGTTCGCTCATATTGCAGACGCTTTCCTACTGTTTTTCAACAAGCAAAGGGTGCAAAAATATTTGACGAGCTTGGTAATGAGTATATAGATTTTTTCTGCGGTGCAGGTGCCGTAAACTATGGACATAATAATAATTATATAAAACCAAAGCTGATAAGCTATCTTGAAAGCGATGGTATTCTTCACGCTTTAGATATGTATACAACTCCTAAAAGAGAGTTTATTGACTATATGCAGAATAACATACTAAAGCCAAGGGGATTAGATTATAAAATTATGTTCCCAGGCCCAACAGGTACAAACGCAGTTGAGGCTGGTTTGAAACTTGCAAGAAAAGTAAAGGGCAGAAGCAATGTTTTTGCTTTAATGGGTTGTTTCCACGGCATGACCCTTGGTGCGTTGGCATTAACAACTGATGTTGGTGCAAGACAGGGTGCAGGTGTAAAGCTAGACAATGTTACTCATATTCCTGCTCCATATATGTATCCAAATTTTGATACTATTGAATATATGCAGAATTTAATCAGTGATGACCACTCTGGTATAGAAAAACCAGCTGCTGTGGTTATAGAAACTGTACAGGCAGAGGGTGGCATTTGGGTATTAGAAAATGAATACCTACAACGCTTGAGAAAATTCTGTGATGATAATGATATACTTTTAATGATTGATGACATACAGGTTGGTTGTGCAAGAACAGGCACATATTTCTCTTTTGAGAGAGCTGGTATACAGCCAGATATATTTGTATTGTCTAAGTCTATTGGTGGTTATGGTCTACCTTTGGCGTTAACATTGTTCAAGCCAGAACTTGATAAATGGACTCCTGGTGAACATAATGGTACTTTTAGAGGTAACCAGCTTGCTTTTGTTGCTGCTAAAGCAGGGCAGGAGTTTATGCTTAATGAAAAGGTAGAGGAACAGGCTAAAAATAAAGGTGCAATTATTGAAGAATTTTTGAAAAATGAAATTCTACCACTAGATAACCGTCTAACATACAGAGGAATAGGTATGATTTGGGGTATAGAATTTGAAAATATTCCAGTAGAGGGTTTAAGTGATAAAATAATCGCAAAGGCTTTTGAAAATAAATTAATTATTGAGGGTGCAGGCAGAAAAAATTCAGTTGTAAAGCTAATGCCTCCACTGGTAATTGAAGACGAGGTTCTTTTACAGGGTCTTAATAAACTTAAAAAGGCTGTTGCAGAGTGTCTTGAAGATATAAAGTAATAAAAAAGAAAAGGGCAGAGGCTTGTATAAACCTCTGCCTTGTTTTGAATAATGAAAAAGGAGAAACTTTATGAATATTAAATATGTGGCTCGTGTTTTAAGTGGTGCAAAGTTTAAGAAAATGTTTGAAAAAATAGATATGATACACGATAAAACAGGCAAAAATAAAATTGCATTGTTTTTTGATATGGTAGGTTGCACATTAAAATATGGTGCTGGATATAACGATTATATTATCTTTGAATTTTATAATATGACAGCTAAAGAAAGAAAAACATACTTAACTCGTATGAAAAACAAAAAGCTGGTTACAACCCTTAACGATTTAAGATATTCTCATATTTTCGATGAAAAAAATCTGTTTGATGAAAAATTCGCAGAGTTTATGGGTAGAGAAATTCTTGACGTTGCCAAAATTGACTATCCACGTTTTGAAAAGTTTATTGAAAATAAGGAATATTTCTTTGCAAAACCATATATAGGTGAAAGTGGTAAGGGCATAGAAAAAATTAAAACAGCAGATTTTTTAACAACCCAAGAGCTTTGGAAATATGTAACTAACCCTGAAAAGAACTTTGGAGTAATAGAAGAGGTTATCCAGCAACACCCACAGGCAGCTAAAATTTATCCTAATTCATTAAACTGTTTGCGTGTTGTTACATTGGTTAATAATGGAGAGGCACATATTCTGTACTCTGTTTTCAAAATGGGCAACAATGGTGGTTTTGTTGATAATCTTGAAAATGGTGGTTTGGCTTGTCATTTTGATTTAGATAAGGGCGAGATAATAGGTCAGGGTCATACATCTGCTTTGGTTAATTACGACGCACACCCTGCTACAGGTATAAAATTTGTAGGCTACAAGCTACCATTTATGGACGAAGTAAAAGAAATAGTAAAGAAAGCTGCTATGGTAATACCAGAATTTAGATATGTAGGCTGGGATGTATGCCTTACCCCTAATGGCCCTGCAATAGTAGAGGGCAACGATTACCCTGCTTATGACTTCCCACAGCTACCAGACCCAGACAAACCAAGAATAGGCTTAATCCCTAAAATAGAAAAATTCGGAATAAAGTTGTAATATTAGTTAATACTCAACACTATTTAAATACAATAAGGAATTTTGGTATATCCATCGGGTATTTTGTAGTGTGTTAGTATAATATAGTTGTTTTAAGGAAGGGTGTGTTTAAAGTAAGTGATTTTAATATATAATCTAGAGGAGGTGTTAATAAAAAATTATAGACAGTAAATTAAAATTATGAGGTATACTAAATTATTTTAATTTGATAAGAAAATTAAAAATATTACAAAGACAATTATAATTTGAAGGGACGATAGAATATGAAATGTATAAAGAGATTAATTTCTTTTGTGTTAATAGTAGTAGTATTTATGGGAGGTAATTTGGTAAATACTCAAAGCGTAGAAGCTGCAAATGTTAATGTATATAATAGCATTCAGAGTTTACCTAAAAATGTATTAGATAAATTTATATTCATGTTAGAATATAATCCACATATTTTATTAAGCGAATATAGAGGTACATATTGTGTAAGAATTAATTTAAATTATAGAGATTATTATTTAAGTGAAAAAGCATTAAAGTCTACATATAGCTATAAATCTGATACAAGTTCGTTTGCTGACTATACAACTGCGATGGTAGATGCATTAAATAAAAATACAGCTAATGCGGACCATTCTTTTTATATGATGGAAAGAAAACCTTTAGATCAAACTGAGTACAAAATTAAACTAACAAGAATGTCCCAAGAGGTTTGGTTGAATGGTACTGATGAAATTAAGATTAAAGGTAAAATCACAAATAGTTTAACTTTTTATTATGATGCATTAGCTAAATTTATTAAAATAACTAATAAATCTAACAATGGGTTAAAAGTTAAGCCTAATTATATGTTAACAGAAACAAAGACTTCAAATAGAGCGTACCTAAATAATCTTTCTGCTGAAGTTAAAGGTGAAAAATCAACTACATCATCCAGAATAGATGGAGATAAGTTAGTACAAGTGTTATATAGTACATATTCATTAGCTAACACTATTTCAAGTGGTAATTTAATTGGAGCAACACTAGAAGCGTTAAACTGGGCTTGCGATTATAAAAAACAAAGCACTTCAAGCAATAGCATATATTATAAGACAGATGATATTAATTTAAGAGGAAACGGTAAGTATGTTTATCGTTGCAAAGCTGAGTCTCCATTATATCTAAAATGTAAGAATGATTATTATCAAATCACTGTTGGTGTTTCAAAGAATTTAACAGATGTTAATGATAAAATGTTAACACAGTTTATGCTTACTCCAAATTACCAATATTCGTTTTAATAATTTAAAATATTAGTAAATATAGAAACAGGTGGCAGAGTTAAAAACTGCGACCTGTTTCTTGTTTAAATTACTGAATGTACTTAAATACAGAAAAAATAACTGGATATTTCGCTATAAGTGTAATAGAATATAAGTAGAATTGTCATAGCAATTTGAACGCAAAAAGGATATAATAATAAATACAAATAAAAGAAAGGAAGTAATTATTTATGTCAGCAGTAAGAATAAACAAAAATAATTTTGATTTAGTTAAAAACAGCGATAAGACTGTTCTTTTGGATTTTTATGCCGATTGGTGTGGTCCTTGCCGTATGGTATTGCCACTTGTAGAGCAAATAGCAGAGGAAAATCCACAGTATCTTGTTGCAAAAATTAATGTGGACGAAGAACCAGAATTAGCACAGGAATTTGGTGTTTCAACTATTCCAACATTGGTTGTTATGAAAAACGGAGAAATTGTTAATCAATCAGTTGGTGCTAAACAAAAGGCACAAATTCTAGCTATGTTAGACTAATATATTATAAGATAATATTATTGTAGACATTATTAGTATAGTACTATATATAAAATTTTTAAGAAACCACAATCGCACTTGTATGAAAACAGGTTTGATTGTGGTTATTTGTTACCATGTTTAATAGCGTTGTGTATTGGGAATGTTATTTTTGAGATTGCAGTAACAAATTCTAGCGTTGTTGACATACATCTTTTGTTATGTTATCATAAAAACAGTTTAAATAACACGCTGTTTTATATTGAATTATTATATTATATCTTCTAATGTTGGTATAATATTTTGTAAAAGGAGAAAGCGTTATGGACGATATAAACGAATTTGAAATACTAGGAATAGAACCTAAAAAAGGAAAATTAACTGCCCAACAAATTAAAAGGGTAAAAGCACTTGGTTGTCTTAGAGATAAACGCTATGAGGATATTTTTAATGTTAGAGTAATTACAAGAAATGGCAAAATTACAACTGATGAGCAAAGAACCATTGCCAAAGCCGGTGACCTATTTGGCTCTAAAGAAGTTGCTATGACAAGCCGAATGACTATTGAAATTCAAGGCGTGCCTTATGATAATATTGCGTCACTGATAATGTTTTTAAGAGAAAATGGTTTGGAAACAGGTGGAACAGGTGCAAAGGTTCGCCCTGTAGTTTCCTGTAAAGGTACAACCTGCCAGTTTGGACTTATTGATACAGCTGCTTTAAGCTTGAAAATTCATAATTTATTTTATGTTGGTTATGGTGGTGTTGCCTTGCCACATAAATTCAAAATTGCAGTAGGTGGTTGTCCAAATAATTGTGTAAAACCAGACCTTAATGACCTTGGAATAGTTGGACAGCGTATTTTTACACCAGACGTAAGTAAATGCCGTGGATGTAAAAAATGCGTTATTCAGCTTAACTGTCCAATGAAAGCACCAACTCTTGTAGAGGGTAAAATAAATATTAATTCTAACATATGTAATAAATGTGGTCGCTGTCATACAAAATGTCCCTTTGGAGTATTTAATACTGCAAGTGAAGGCTATAAGGTGTATATTGGTGGACGTTGGGGCAAAAAAACGGCTATGGGAAAACCACTTTCAAAAATATTTATTTCTCAAGAACAGGTGCTTGATGTAGTAGAAAAGGCGATAATTCTATTTAGAGATGAGGGTATTAAGGGAGAGCGATTTGCTGAAACTATCGAAAGATTGGGATTTGACTATGTGGAAAACAAACTTATCAATAGTTAAGAAAATTTTCATTGTCGCTTTTATTTTCTCTTTTATGATTGTTACAGTTGGTTGTTCCGTTAAAGTGCAGGAAAGTACACCAAATAATGGTGTTACTTTTACTGACGATTTAGGTAGGGAAATAACTATTGCAAAAAATCCAAAACGTGTAGCTACACTTATTGGGAGTTTTGCTGATGTGTGGCTTCTTGCAGGAGGTACAGTTTGTGCTACTGCTGAAGACGCTTGGAATGACTTTGAATTGGAATTGAATGGTGCAGTAAATATAGGCGGGGCTCATTCTCCCAGCTTTGAAACGCTTTTGTCTGCTGAACCGGATTTTGTTATAGCCAGTGCATCAACCTCATCTAATGTAGATATGAAAGAAGCACTGGAGAATGTTGGAATTACCGTTGCATATTTTGATGTTGACTGCTTTGAAGATTATCTTAATATGCTTAATATTTGTACAGATATAACTCAAAGAAAAGATTTATACACAAAAAATGGCTTAGATATTCAAAGCAAAATCGAGAGTATAAAAAAAGAATATAGCAACAAAGGTATATCTAATAAGGAAAAGAAAGTATTATTGCTTAGAGCATCGTCTGGCTTTGTTAAGGCTAAAGGCAGTGAGGGTACTATATTGGGCGAAATGCTGAAGGATTTTGGCTGTGTTAATATTGCTGATAATAATAAAGACTTACTGGAAAATCTTAGCGTTGAAAGCGTTATACAGCAAGAACCATACCATATATTTGTTACAACAATGGGGGATGACACAGAAAAGGCAATGAATAACCTAACACGAATGATGGAGGAAAGTCCTGCGTGGGGAACTCTTGGGGCGGTAAAAGAAAACAGATTGCATATTATGGACAGAAAACTGTTTAACATCAAACCAAACGCAGATTGGGCAGTATCGTATGAAAAACTTAGTGAAATATTGTTGGGGTAATAACAGAATAAAGCTACTGTACTTTATGGGATTTTTTCTGATTGTTTTAGCCTTTGTGTTAGGAATGATAATGGGAAGTACACCTATCGATTTTAACCAACTTAAACAGGACTTTATACAAGGTTTTGGTACATCTGTAAGTGGAAAAATTTTATTCTATGTAAGATTACCGCGGACAATTTCTACATTGGTGTGTGGAGCCTCCCTTGCTGTTTCTGGTGCTGTCATACAGCAAATTCTTTCTAATCGTCTTGCTTCTCCAAGTATTATAGGGGTAAATTCAGGAGCAGGACTTGCTGTTACAATGTGTACTGCATTGGGTTTTTATGGCGGTTGGCAGTTGTCGCTTTTTGCGTTTGCAGGTGCATTTGCAACGGTTATGCTTGTAAGTTTTGGTGCTGGAAAATGGGGAGCATCAAGAGGTACGGTTATTCTTATGGGTGTAGCAACAAATAGCCTGTTGAATGCTGTTTCAGATACAATAGTAACCTTTGTGCCTGATATTAGTGTTATGAGCAACGATTTCAAAATTGGCGAATTTACAGCTGTAACCTATCAAAAACTTATTCCTGCTGTTATTTTAATTTCAATTACTATAGCGTTATTACTTACTTTAACTAATGAACTTGATGTTTTTGCATTAGGAGAAGATAATGCAAAGGGCTTAGGAATGAATACATCACTTATGCGTACAATTTTTTTAATGTGTTCAGCTCTTTTGGCGGGTTGTGCTGTAAGTATTGCAGGGCTTTTGTCATTTGTGGGGTTAATTATACCTCATATTGTAAGACGTATTGTAAAAGGAAATTCTTTTCAAAACCTAAGTTTATGTGCCTTGTTTGGAGCAACATTTGTATGCTTGTGTGACATTATAGCAAGAACAGCTTTCGCACCTTACGAAATACCAGTTGGTATTATTATGGCGTTTTTAGGGACTCCTTTTTTTGTGTTTATCCTTATTAAAGGCAAAGGGGGACATAGTCGTGATTAAAATAGATAATATTTCTGTGGGATATGGTGAAGTTCCAGTTATAAAAAACACCTCCTTTACAGTCCAAAAAGGTCAGTTGATTTCTATAATTGGTGCCAATGGTGCAGGTAAAAGCACATTGCTTAAAGCTGTTACAGGAATTATTCCAATGTTATCAGGAAATATTTTTATAGATGATAAAAATATTTCTGATTTAGCCCATAAAGATATTGCTAAAAAAATAGCTTATCTTGCCCAAGGTAAAGTTGTACCAGATATGACAGTAGAGCAAATGGTTTTACACGGAAGATTTCCACATCTTAGCTATCCTCGCAGATATAAAGATAAAGACTATAAAATTGCATATTCTGCTTTAGAGCAAATGGGTATTTCAAATTTGGCTAATAAATTAATGTCATCATTGTCAGGCGGTATGCGACAAAATGCCTATATCAGTATGGCGTTAACACAGGCTACGGATTATATTATGCTAGATGAGCCTACAACATATTTGGATATTTCCAATCAATTAGCACTTATGAAAATTTTACGTAATCTTGCTAATAATGGAAAAGGAATAGTAACAGTTATGCACGACCTCCCGTTGGCTTTTACCTTTTCTGACAAAATTGCAGTTTTAAGAGATGGTATAATAACTGCATGTGATACACCAGATAATATTTGCAATAATAAGATTATAAATAAAGTGTTTGGCGTGAATTTATATTACTCAAAAGATAAAAAAAGCTATTACTACAAATATTTCGTTAATTAATAATAAATTTTCATATGTTAAAAAGGGGTGTAATTATGAACCATATTTATGATATAATAATTTTAGGTGGAGGGCCAGCAGGCTATACCACCGCCTTGTATTCAGCTCGTGCAGGGCTTGATACTGTTGTTATAGAAAGAATGTCCGCTGGCGGTCAAATGATTCTTACAGGAGATATTGACAATTATCCTGGTTTTGAAGAAGGCATAGACGGTTTTACATTGGGTATGAAAATGCAACAGGGTGCAGAACGTTTTGGTGCAAAAACAGAATATGCAGAAATTACGGAAGTTGATTTTTCTGATAAAATTAAAAAGATAAAAACCACTAATGGTGATTATTTTGGCAAAACTGTTGTTATATCCACTGGTGCTAATCCAAAGGAATTAGGTATTGATGGTGAACAGGAGCTAATTGGTAGAGGTGTTCACTATTGTTCCCATTGTGACGGAAGATTTTATAAGGACAAAACAGTAATTGTTGTTGGTGGTGGAAATTCCGCTGTGGCAGATGCACTGCATCTTTCCAGAATGGCTAAAAAGGTTTATGTGGTACACCGCAGAAGTACCCTAAAGGCTGAAAAAATATATCACGAACCATTGCTGAAAGCTGAAAATGTTGAAATATTATGGAACAGTACAGTTTTAGAATTTATTACAGATGGAAAGCTAACAGGTGCAAAGGTTAAGAATATAAATACTAATGATGTAGTTAGCCTGTCCTGTGACGGAATTTTTATTAGTATAGGAAGAAAACCAGCTACCGAATTTTTGGTAGATAAGGTACTTCTTGATAAGAATGGATATGTTGTTGCCGACGAGTCCACCTGTACTAATGTGTCTGGAGTTTTTGCTGTGGGCGATGTTCGTACAAAGGTGCTTCGTCAGGTGGTTACAGCAGTAGCAGACGGTGCTGTTGCTGTACATTACGCAGAGGATTATTTAGCAAGCAACCCATAGTTTTTTAGTATAAGTACAAGTGATAAAAGTGTTTTTAATTTATTTTATATAAAAATTGGAGGATAAAATTATGAACGAAAATAAGTTTTATATCTGCGAGCATTGTGGCAATCTTATAGAAATGGTTAACAATGCAGGTGTACCTGTTATGTGCTGTGGTCAGAAGATGACAAAGCTAGAGGCAGGTACAGTAGATGCAAGTAAAGAAAAGCATATCCCTGTTGTGTCTGTAGAGGGAGATACTGTGAAGGTAGAGGTTGGCTCTGTTGCACATCCAATGGTTGAAGAGCATAGCATTTTGTGGGTATATCTTCAAACAGATAAAGGGTGTCAGCGTAAAAACCTAGAGGTTGGTAAAGAACCAGTGGTTACCTTTGCACTTTCTAACGAAAAACCAGTTTCTGTTTATGCTTATTGCAACCTTCACGGTCTATGGAAAACTGAAATTTAATGGGTTTACGCTAATTATTATGTTCTTAAATTTGAAAGGCTCTTGTATGATTTGAATTATACAAGAGCCTTTCTTGTTGGTGGTTTAGTATATTATATAAATTTTTATTTATGGTTTGTAATTTCAACAATAATGTTGTATTATATTAAGGTATGCTTATAAGAGAAGTGTATTATTTTAATTGATAAATTAACGAGGTGAAGTGTAAATGAAAAAAACAATTTCTACAGTATTAGCGTTGCTAATGTCAATTATTTTTACAATGCTTTCAGCTGTTCCTGTTGGGGCTGTAAAAAATGAAATTGATTTCAAAACAAAAACAGAAATTCTCTATTTAGTTAATCTAGATACAGATACTGTTGTATACAGCAAAAATGCAGATAAAAAATGCTATCCTGCTTCTACTGTTAAAATTATGACATATATTATCACTACAGAAAAGGTAGAAAATTTAGAGGGAACTAAGGTAGAAATAAAACAAGAGGTTCTAGATTTACTAGATGGCACAGGTAGCTCTTTGTCAGGTTTAGAAAACTATGTAGGGGAGAAGTTGTCAGTATTACAGCTTTTACACTGTATGATGGTAAGCTCAGGTAATGACGCAGCACTTGTTTTGGCTGATTATCTTGGCAAAGGCGATGTAGATGCCTTTGTAAAACTTATGAACACAAAAGCAAAAGAATTAGGCTGTAAAAATACTAAGTTTACTAATCCTCACGGTTTGCACGATAAAAACCAGTACACAACAGCTGAAGATATGCTGAAAATAACCCGCTGTGCATTAACAACACCTTATTTCACAGATGTTACAGATACAGCTGAATATTACATATCTGGTGATGATGAAGAACCATTAGTAAACACCAATAAAATGATTGTTCCTGATGAAAAGGATTATTACTACGAGTATGCCCATGGTATAAAAACAGGTACTACAGACGAAGCCGGAAGATGCTTGATTTCTACCGCATTAAAAGATGATGTTGCTTATATGTGTATTGCCTATAATGCACCATGCTATGATAAAGACGGCTACGAGCTGGAAACTAACTATGCTATCTTAGAAAGCAAAAAGCTGTATGAATGGGCGTACAAAAATGTTACAATGCGTACAGTGCTGGGTATATCAGACAAGGTTGCAACTATAGATGTAAATTATGGCGAAAATGCTGAACAGGTTACATTGGTGCCAGAATATGCTTATTCAACAATGCTATCCAAAAATATTAAGGATGAAGATATTGTTATTACAGCAAAATGCCAAGATGTTATTGACGCACCTGTAACAAAAGGAACTATTCTAGGCACTGCTACAATTACTTATAATGGTGAGGAGCTTTCTAAAGTCAACCTTGTTGCAGATGAAACCATAGAGAAAAGCGATTGGCTGTATTTCCTTGCAGTAGCAAAAAATGTTGTAACATCAACTATATTCCTTGTTATCGTTGGAGTTATAGCTGTATTATTTATTGCGTATACAGTAACAATAGCTGTACTTGCTTCAAAAAAGAAGAAAAAATCAAAGTAAATATTAAAACATCTCCACAAGGTTTGAATAGAAGTGCAAACCTTGTGGAGATTATTTTTTAGCTCTATGTTTTTATCTTAACATTTATTATAGGGTCATTTTTTCGAGCATTCTTTACATATACCTAATCGGGAACTATTTGGAAATGTATATTTGTTCTTTTCAGTCTGAGCATTTTCGTTAATTATTTCGAAATGAGTTTGAAATTCGAATGTACCACATTCGTTACAAGTAAGCCAAATATTGTCGTTTTGATCTATAAATGATACATTATCATTTGCATCTTTGTATTTTTGTAAAACGTATTCTAGTTGCTTACTGTACTCTTCTTTAGTATATTTGGAAGCAGGGATTTTAGATTTTGGGCTATTTCTGTTTATAGGTTTCCTTTCTCTACTTTTTTCTTCAGTTTGTTTTTTGAAGAAAGTAGAAAATCCCTCTACACTAACTACACTATCTTGTAAATACAGAGAATAAATATCGTCTTTTCTGCATTTGAATGTTTTTTCAGTTGAACTAAAAACAGGCTGATATTTTTTATGTATTTCAACTGTACTTTTTTCAGGTTCATTTTCGTTAAGATTAATAATAATTACTTCTTGTTTTTTAGAGTTTTCAAGAGCGTATAGATATGAATAATATGCTTGTCCGGATAGGGCTATTAAATCCCTATCGGTTAAGAATATCCACTGCATTTTTATGTTTGCTTCTTTATATTTTTTAGACAGATTATCAAGTACGTTTTTTGAAGTTCTTTTATCTATGAATTCTATCGCCAATAATTTATTTTCTTCAAGCTCAATCACCAAAGGAGCATAATGATTTTTAAACACCTTAAAGACAGATTTTACATTGTAATTTCGTTTAGAAAAAACATCATATAATAATTCCCTTACAGAAGCCTTTTGTA
>JAXKHT010000045.1:0-32155 GCA_036549705.1 Acutalibacteraceae bacterium
GTTTCTGGATCTGTGTAACCACGCTTGAAGCACATATCGCCAACAGAAGCGTACTGACCCTTTTGTAGAGCAGGAACAGCTCTTCTAATCTTGTTTAGCTTAATTAGGTGCTGAGATAGTGTGCTGTTTAGTGTTGACTGTACTTTACCAGATGCTGTGTATTCACCAAAGTCTGTAGCTGTAACTGTACCTTCGATATTCTCACCAAAGTAAGCACGACCTGTATTAGCTAGAGCAGTATTAGGACCTACGTCAATAACCATACCAGCCTGGAACTCGATCTCTGAACCATAGTATAGACAAGGAATACCACGGAATGTGAACATTAAGCTCATATTCTCAGCCCAAGCCTGTGTACCACCGTTGTAACGAACAGTCTGGCATCTGTCTGGGCTATAGTCGTGAGAGTCTACATAAACAACGTTCCATGTTGCGTCATTGTAATACTTATCTGCAGCTACTGCTGTACCGTAAGCCTCTCCAGCTGTATAGAATGCCCAGTGCATTGGGAAGTCGATTACGCCTGTGCCGTTAGCCTTGCTGTAATCTGGTGTATGATAGTTGCTACCGTTTAGGAATGCATTGTTACTTGAGAAGCTTTCATCTCTTGTCTGATACTTACCATAGTGTGTAATAGCATTCTTATAGTTAGAGTTCCAATCTGTTTTACTCCAGTTATTTGTCCAAGCACTGTCTGTTTCTTTCCATGTATAGAAGAAACAAGAGTCAGAAGCACCACCCTCGTTGAAAGCACCGTGGAATCTTGCACAAACCTCACCGAAGATATAGAAATCTTCTACAGCAGTAAACTTAGGGAAGTATGCACTGTTAAGTGTCCAACGGTTGATGTGCTTTTCTGTATCAAGACGGAAGCTGTCTACGCCCATATCTACATAATCCATATATGTAGATGTTAGGTAATCTGCAACTACCTGATTTTCTGTGTTAATATCTACACAGTCACCAGCCATCTGACCAGTCTGCTCTGTGTATGAACCATAGCTTAAAGACTTGTCATGGTGATAGTAATGATTTGGATCATTAGCATCTTCCTTCATAACTGCAAGTCTTGCCTGATGCTGAGCATCGCCCTTCATTGTAGCATAGTTAGGATATAGCTGATCTAGTTTAGAACCCTTGATTATCTGTAGGCTATCAATAGACTCTAGGTCTTTTAATGTGCTATATTCCTTTTTGAACATTGGTGCAAGTGTAGCTTCACCAAAGTTACTAGAATGGTTCCAAACTACGTCCTGTACAATCTTCATATCCTTTTCGTGTGCTGCAATAATTAGATCCTCATATGTAGTATCAGAACTCTCGTAACGAGGGTCTACCTTTGAGAAGTCGAATGCGTGATAACCATGATAGTCATAACCTGATGCATTGCTTACAACTGGTGTAATCCAAATTGCTGAGAAACCAAGAGCCTTAATATAGTCTAGCTTTTCAATAAGACCCTTGAAGTCACCTCTCCAAGCTGGGTCGCTATCTGGGTTATTAGCCTTAGCATCGTCCCAACAGTGAACGTTGTTACCTGTGTCACCGTCATAGAAACGAGTTGTAATTATAAAGTAAATTGTGTCCTCACGAAGGTCTGAACGCTCGTAGTCAAATGTATAAGGGTCTTTTTTATACCACTTACCATCTTTGTACCAATAATCGCCCTGTGCACCTGCTGCACATTCACGAGTAAGTTCTTTAGACTGAACGCCGTTTTCAACAAACATAAAGTTAATTTTTGTTACGCCGTCAAATTTATATGTGTAGCAGTTTGGGCCTGCTGCAGTAGTATCCTTAGTCATTTTAGGACCTGGATACGCTGGTGAATTAATATTTGTAGGTAAGCTGTTCCAATAATAAATATTTGGTGTAGTTGTACCAGCATAGTAATGAACAGTAATACTGCTGCTAGCTTCTGATGCTTCGCTGTCTGTTGTAGCCGCATTTACTGAGAACAAACCACAAGTAACAACTAACATAGCTGCCAAAACTATTGAAATAATTCTTTTGAAATTATTCATCGTTTTTATTCCTCCTTCTTTTATTGTTGGTATATAAAATGCCTGTCAATAGAACACAAGCATTTTATCATATAGAAAGCATATGTCTATGTTTTCTTACTTAAGATAAGTAGTTGTTCCACCAATCTTGCCACTAATTCCTGTATAGCCGTTTGAGCTTAATACATATACACGGCAGTTACCCTTACCAGAAGCAGAAATGCTTAAAGTACCATTTGTAACTGTTTTTGTGTCGCCTGTAACAGCGTCAATATATGTACCGTTAGGAATATTTGTGAATGTTGCAGCGTTTGTAACAGCAACACAAGCGAAACTCTTTTCTCCTGAATTTTCATCAGTATAGCCACGCTTAAATGCCATATCGCCACTGACACCCTTTGTAGAATACTGTCCCTTCTGTAGTGCTGGAACAGCTCTTCTTATTTTATTTAGCTTGATTAGCTGCTGTGACAATGCACTGTTTAGAGTGTCCTTAACTGTACCTGTAGCTGTATATTCGCCATAATCAGTAGCACTTACATTGCCTTCTAGATAGTCACCAAAGTAAGCACGACCTGTAGTACTTAGAGGACCTGTAGTACCAATGTCAATCTTTACGCCTTTTTGGAATTCAACCTCTGAACCATAGTACAAGCAAGGAATTCCACGGAAAGTAAACATTAGGCACATATTTTCAGCCCATGCCTGTGTACCACCAGCATATCTGTCGAATGAACCTGGACCATAGTCATGTGAATCTACATAAACAACATTCCAAGTAGCATCGTTATAATACTGGTCACTAGATTTTGCAACATTAAACGCACCAGTTGCACTACCAAATTCCCAGTGCATTGCAAAGTCAATTACGCCCATACCAGAAGCTTCTGTATAATCTGGTTTGTGATAATTATTACCATCAAGGAAAGTATTATCACTTGTAGGCTGTTCATTTGGGTCGTAATTATCTATCCAGTGGTCAAGAGTTAAGTTAATATTCTCTGCTACTGCTTCAGGAGTATTCTGGTCATTCCAGTTACTCAAATACTTAGGGTCTGTTTCAGCCCAAGTGTAGAATGGTGCTGATTCACTAGCCATACCACGATACCAAACGCCGTTATATCTTGTACAACACTCACCAAACATATAGAAGCCTTTGCCTCCAACTGCGTTTAGACGATTATTATACATAGCATTTAGTGATAGACGAGAAATATGTCTTAGTGTATCTACACGGAAAGCGTCAACACCCATTGCAATATAATTGCTGTAAATCTCAACAATTTTATCAGCAACCTCTGGGTTTTCTGTGTTTAAGTCAACGCAATCGCCTGCAATCTGGCAATACTTTGTTGCATAGTCATCATAGTTGGAATTTCTCCAATATCCTGTATGATAAAAATTCTTTGCATTGTATTTGCTAGATGTAGACACCTTTTCAGACTGCTTCTTATCAATTTCTACAGCCTGCATAAACTGGTCACGAGTACCACCTAAAGTAGAGTTACTAACTGAAGGGTCTTGTCCCTTTATAATTTTTAATCTTTGTGAATGTTGAACTGCTGGAGTTTGAGCATAATACTGCTCAGCTGAGCTTAGTCCATATTCATTTAGCAATGTTTCGTTAGGAATCATAGATGTTTCAATATCTGCTAAATCTTCGATTGTGTCATACTTTTTATCAAATACATGAGCAAAAGTCTTTTCACCAAAGTTGCCTGTATGTTGCCATACAACGTCTTGAACAATCTTCATTCCCTTTGCGTGTGCTGCATTAATCAAATCTTGATATGTAGCACCATCACTTTCGTAACGAACATCTACAGTTGAAAAATCGAACGCATGGTAACCGTGATAATCATATCCACTACCATTTGTTACTACAGGTGTTATCCAAATTGCACTAAATCCAAGTGCCTTAATATAATCCAGCTTATCAATAAGACCTTTGAAGTCACCTCTCCAAGCAGGGTCGCTGTCTGGATTGTTAGCCTGTGAATCGTCCCAGCAGTGAACATTGTTACCTGAGTCACCGTCATAAAAACGAGTTGTAATTACAAAGTAAATAGTATCTTCACGAAGGTCTGTTGTAAGAGGGTCTGTTTTTTCCGGATTAGTGGAATACCAAATACCATCTTTATACCAATACTCACCAGATGCACCTCTTGTCAATTCTTTTGACTGTGTGCCATTTTCTATAAATAACATATTAATCTTAGTTACATTAGAAAATTTGTATGTGTACCAGTTTTCACCCTCGTTTGCATCTGATGTCATTTCCTTACCTGGATAGGTAGGTGATGCAATATTAGTTGGCAAGCTGTTCCAATAGTAAACTGTTGGAGTTGCTGTACCTTTTGCTTTGTAATGAACTGTGATGCCTGTTGTACCCTCGGACACAATTTCAGCTGTAGTTGTCGCACCGGCACAAACCACACCGGTTGTAAGTATAAGTAATACAGATAATATAAATGCAAGAGTTTTATTTAGAATTCTCATATTATGCGTCCTCCTTTCCTATAACAAAAATAAAATTATAGGCTTGTGCATAATTTAATTAGATATACATCTTCATTATAGCTAGTGCGTCAGCAATAGAAATTTTGCCATTGCCGTCTGCATCAGCAGCCATAAACTTAGCTGTACCAGCAGTTAGCTTATATGCTGACATATTAGCAACTGACTTCATAACATACAATGCGTCACCTGTTGATACCTTACCGTCGCCTGTTACATCACCAACAATATACTCTGGCTCTGATACAGTAAACTTGTAAATATAAGCAGAAGCAGATAGACCCTTAGAATCCTTTACAGTTACCAGAATTATGTAAGAACCTGCTGCTGTTGGTTTCCAAGTAGCTGTGTCAGTTCTTGAAGAACTTGTCTTTGTTGCTACTACTGCACCGTCTACTCTATAAGTATAAGTAAAGTTAGGTGTACCTGTTGTGCCACTAACTGTTGTTGATAGTTTTACAGTTGCACCAGCATTAGCTGTTGTTGGGTTAGCTGTAAACTGGCTAATAACAGGAGCGTTTTCTATTGGAGTTGATGAATTACCAGCAGTAATTGTAAAGCTTCTCTTTGCTTCTGCATTGTAACTGTTCTGTACTGTTACATCAACTGTGTATGTACCTGTTGTTGTCGGTGTAAAGTTAAGTATGTTGCTTTGACTGTAATAAACTGTATTTACTGCACCACCACTTGGGTTTTTAACAGCAACCTTGTAGAATAAAAGGTTTGTACCAACCTTACCACCAGATGCTGAAACGTTAACAGGAATAGAAGCATTTACAGGAACCTTGTTGTCTGTGTATCCTGTGCTAATACCCTTTAATACAGGCTCAGCAGCTGTTGCATCATCTTTAATAACATATGAATTAATAGACTTTGAATTGCTGTAGCCCTTTGAAGGGTCGCTACAATCTACAGTAATTGTGTATGTACCTGCAGTTGTAGGTGTCCATGTGCAAGTGTTGTTGCTACCAGTATAAATTGTTGTTGTACCAGCTTTGAATGTGTATGTGTATGCACCACTACCACCTGAAGCTGTTGCTGTTAGAGTAATACCTGTACCTGTGTACTGAGGAGACTCTACGTCTGTTGTCAAGCTTAGCTTTAGTGGGTTTGTGTCGTGATTCACCCATGATTGATCGCTGTTGTTGTAAAGTTTGCTGTCACCTGAAGCTATTGTCAAGTCAGGACTTTGTGCACCGCTACCGTTGTTAAAGATAACACCATTAACTGGAGCTAGGCAGCTTTCAGGAATTTCAACTTCGTAATAACCGTCTGAGTTCTTGTCAGCCTCTGTCAGCAGTTCACCTGGCCAAGTTTTATTGCTTACTGAACCACCGTTGCCCCAGTAGTATACGTAGCATTGGCTCCAGTTTGCTGTATTCTTCAGCATTGCTATAGCCCCGCCAGCCTCACTGACTTGAACATCAGTATCTGCAGCTGATGCTGCAACTGTTCCCATACAGAATGTGCTTGTAACAACCAACAATATTGTCAACAAGCAAGCTACTATACGGTTTGATTTTTTGTTCTCCATGAATTTTAACCTCCTAAGAATAATTCTTGCAACAAGGTATACTATGGGGACAACAAACCCAATGTATACCTATAACATTACACAGTGTAATTGTAACATTTTTTTAGTCAAATAGGGTATTCTTATATTGTACAAAGTTTTGTAACATTTTTTATATAAATAGACAATTAACTACTTAAATATTTTATTAATTTAAATCGAAGTAGGTTAATTTATTCACAATTAATATATTTTATATCATTACAACGCCCATATTTTTCTTACAGAAAATTACATATTCTAAAATAAAATTATATTAACATATTATATAATTTTTATACGTGCAATAATTTCAATTATTTATGTTTGCTATTCCACTTTATAATATTACTATATTAATTTATAGTTATACTACCATACAAGCTCTACTCTGCAAAGCATAACAATATTTTTATACTTTTAACTGCGTATAATTTTAGCACTACATACAAAAGTACCCTAACCAAAAAGCCTTAAAGGTTTTTAGTTAGGGTACAATATTAAACTAGAGTTTATTTATGTACTATATTAGTATGTTTTAGTAGTATTAATTGGTGCGTAATTGTATTTTATGTTTACTAAATATCTTTGAAGTAAAAGCATATCTTTTAGTGTAATGCTTCCGTCACAGTCAACGTCAGCACCCTTCTTGCCAAGCTCAGAAAGCTTTACCGTACCTACTTTACTTCTCTGTAGAAGTATCATATCAGCTAAGGTTATCTTACCATCTGTATTACAGTCACCAACTACATATTGGTTTCCACCTTCAAATGTTGAACCTGTAATATCCATTTTCATTTCTGTAACTTGAACAACTGTACCTTGTACCATTGCTGCCTGGAACTCTGGTGTATAAATTACGCAAGTCTGCTGATTGCCAAGTGATGTATCCTCTGAAACCTTAAATGTAATAGAACAATACTCGTCACCCTGTGCAGATGAGAACTTCATATCGTTCTTCATTTGCTTAAACTCCTCAGAATCATCTGATATAAACTCTGCTGGAACAATACTAAATGCGTCAAACTTATCACTTAGTGAATACTCTGAGAAAGCACCCCAGTCATAGAAAATATCACCGTCATCATAATATTTGTCACATTTTGCCTGAATAACATCGTTCATTTTAATGCCCTGATACTCTAGCAAGCCTGTTCTACGGAATGGAACGTGTGTAGCAATGAAGTTACACTGAGATGTTTCCATTAGACCGTTTTTACCAAACAAACCCTCAATGTCATCGGACTCTTTCAAATCATATCTTATTGACAATGAACTAAGATATGGGTCGTCCTCTGCTTTCATATTAATTTTTAGCTTAATTTCGTCGCCACGGTTTGCCTTAACTACTTGCTTTTGTTGGAAAACATATTGCTTATGACCTGGTTGAGATACGCCGTCCATTAAATAGCTATAAAAAACTAATTCAACAGGGTCACTTGCATTGCTTTCCAATGCTTCTGTAACAGCTTTTGATTGTACTGCCTCGTCGTTACTAACAGCAGATACTCCTGCACTAGACATCATGCAAGTTGTTGCAAGTAATGCACCGCTAAGCAAAACACTTATAATCTTTTTGTTCATTATTCTTCCTCCTTAAAAGTAATCATAAATATTTTACCCTATAATTATATATCATTTTTACATTTATTACAATAATTACGGAGTTATAATAAATTTATTTGCATATCTGTCATTTTTCAAAACATTTTTTGTTAATAATATACATAAGTTTTTAAGTTAAAACCAAGATTTTGCTTCTCTACTCTGTAAAAATAACCATAAAATAGTACAAAAAATCAGCCACTTTTACAAGTGGCTGACCAAAAACTAAGCTTGCTTGCTTAAATTATTTTGTTGTTACTTTTCTTCTTGCAACTACCATAACGCCTGCTGACATCATAATTACTAGTAATAGCATTGTTACTGATGTACTGTCGCCAGTAGCAACCTTATCGGTTGTTGAGTTTGAAGAATTTGTACCATTAGAAGAACCTGAAGATGTAGGCGCTTCTGTTGGTGCATTTGTTTGTGCGTTTGTAGGAGCATCTGTTGATGGAGTTGTTACAACCTGAGTTGGAGCCTCTGTTGGAGCCTGAGTTGCAATGTCTGTTGGTTGCTCTGTAGGCTCTGTTGGCTCTGTTGGAACAACTGTTGGTATAGATGGTGAGATTGTTTCAGCCTCTGTTGGTAACTCTGGAGCTGTTGGCTCTGTTGTTGGATCTGAAGGCATCTCTGTAGGCTCTGTTGGCTCTGTTGGAACAACTGTTGGAACAGATGGTTTAGTTGTTTCAATCTCTGTTGGTAGAGTTGGATCTATTGGATCATCTATATCTGGTTCTGAGCCAGTATTTACATTACAAACTGCATTTGTTAGAAGTGTTGCAGGGTCAAATGTAATTTTTACATTCACTGTATCCTCTACAATATAAACATATGCATTAGAGTCAAGACCTGTTGCTTCGCCTCTATCATTGTAAGATACATCCCATGTGCCGTCCTGAGCAACCTTATAAGCTATATCGCTATCCCACATATCCTCTGTTACAGGAATAGTAACTTCAAATATACCATTTGAATTTTTGAACATCTGATATTCTGGAGCAGCTGGATCCCACGCTGGGTCAAACAATGGAGCACCACCTACTGCAAAGTATGTGTGTTCTACTGGTGCTGTTGTTGGAGCTTCTGTTGGAACCTCTGGCTGTGTTGGAGCATCTGTCACTGGCTGTGTTGGAGCTGGTGTTGGTGCTTCTGTTGTTGGCTGTGTTGTTGGAGCCTCTACCTGTAGTTCATTGTAAATAGCTACATAATTAGCGTGTGTTGGAATAATTACGTCATTTGAATCCTCTGTATACTCAGCAATAGCCTCTTCCATATAAGTAAATACTTCAACCTCGCCAGACTCTTGTACTGTAAACTTAATTGTGTATAACAAGCAACCACTGTACTGGTCGAATGAACCGTTAATAGTATCTAGGTAATCAAATAAACCTGTTGAAGAATTGTATGGACCAAGAGGAGCTACACATAACTCATAACCTCTAGTATCCTTAATAATATCTGTTGAGGTGTCAAGATTATTCCAGTATGCAGTAATATCGTTTCTCTTACTTTTAATTTCAAGAACCTTTGGTGCATTTGGCTCCATATCACCGTCAAAGTTTGGTGTTGTTTTTGAGCCTACTGGCTGGTTGTAATAAGTTCTTGCACATAATGTAAATACATTAGGCTTATCTAGCTTAATATATACAGGATACTCAAATGTATCACCAACATTAAGAACAAGTGTTTCTCTTTCATTATCATCTACAAGGTGAATAATAGCCTTATCATTCTCTGTAGGTGCATCTGTTGGAGCTGGTGTTGGAGCCTCTGTTTCTAGCTCTGTTGGTGCTACTGTAGGAGCATCTGTTGGAGCTGGTGTTGGAGCCTCTGTAGGAGCATCTGTTGGCTCTGTTGGCTCTGTTGGTGTTTCAATCTCAATATGACCAATCTTCTTAATAGATGTAGTCTGCTCAATATCATTACCTGTAATATTGTCAAGGTCTACATCTAGAACCTCAGTCAACATTGAGTACATATAACATTCTGTTGCCTCTGTAACAAGCATTTTTAATGTAACAAACTCATAACCTGCTGAAATATCAATACCGTCTAGCTGAGGGTTAGAGAATAGGTAAGAAACCTGATCCATCTCTGCATCAGAATTTACGTCCCACTTTGCATTATCCTTTGAATAAGCCTTTAGTGGCTTTAAAGAACAAGAAAGGTCAGAACCGTAATCACCTGTATTTACAGTGTAGTATGAGCCTTTGCCATTGCTAACATATGTGCCTGTTACTGAGTCATAGCTCATATCTGTAAGAACCACTGTGTTGTTCTTATCATCAGTATATGTTTGGAAAGCCTCGTCGGATGTTGCGTCTGTTGATGTTTGGTTCAAATAAAGTGAACCCTGTGCGATTGAAATTGCGTCGTATGAAGAAGATGCTAGCTTCATTGTTACTTCTAAAATGTCGCCAACTTCAAATTCATATATGCCACGTTCAACGCCTTTACCGGCTAGGTTGCTAAAATCACCAGACATAGGGTCTGCTTGAGCCCCATTGAAATCAACAAGGTGAATAGTAGCTTTATTGCCGGCTGCTGATGCTGTTGCAGGAATACCCACACAGCACATTGCTACTACTAGCATTACAGATAGCAGTATGCTGACAATTTTTTTCATTTGGATTTCTCCTCCCTTAAAATTATTAAATTAAGCTAGTAGCCCAATTTATAGAGTTCATTATACTACAAAGCAAATTTTACTTCAACCAAATCAAAACAATTCTAAAGACGCTTTTTTATTTTTTACAATTATTCTAATTTATTGATTTGTTTTTGTGCAATATTCTTCCCAGTGTATAAAACAGTGGTAATTATTACAAAACAAACGCACTATGCAATAATAAATGCAAAGTGCGTTGTAAAAATACAGTGTATTTAATTAATATGTGTATGCAATATTAGGGTATTCTGACATTGGGTTATACTTAACATTGTCGTATCTTGTTTCAAAATGAAGATGAGCCCCTGTTGATTCACCTGTTGAACCTACAAATCCCAACAACTGGCCTTCCTCTACAGTATCACCTGAAGAAACTGTAACAGAGCTTAAATGGGCATAAACTGTCATATATCCGTCACCGTGGTCTAGCATTACCCAGTTACCATAGCCACCACCACAGCCACAGCTGGAGCTTTTACCCCAGTTATGAATACAGTTATTTTCTGCATAATACACAGTACCGGAATGTGCTGCCACAACATTAGCACCGTCAATTCCACCACTGGCTATATCTATAGCACCGTGGTTATATGTATATCTGTCTTCATTCCACAAAGATGTTAAATGATAAAAACCAGGTACAGGCCAAGTATAGCCCTTAACTATAGATGTATCACCGTTTCCAATAGAGTTGTCCCCACTTCCTTGTGGTGGCTGTGTTGGAGCAACTGTAGGCTTACTGGTTGCCACAGGCTTTGTAGCAGATGGCTTGTTATTGCCTGAATTTGGTTTTGTAGTGGGCTTTGTAGTCGGCTTTGCAGTTGGCTTAGCCGTAGGTTTTTCTGTAGGTACTTCTGTTGGTTTTTTATTAATGTTATGTTTTTCGTAATAGCTTTCTATATCATTACTGGTGTTTTTGTCTTCCTCAGCACTAAGCAGTCCTGATATTGTTTCGTTTTCGCTATATAGAACATTTAAAATCGCCTGATTTTCCTGCAAGATTTTTTGGAACTCTGTTTTTTGCTCTTGCAAGGTTTTACTTTTATTTTCTAAATTGCTTTTTGAATTAACTAAAACCTTTTGAGCCTGCTTACTGGTGTTTACATTTTGAGTAAGAGAGTCTATAAGTGCGGTATCGTGTTCTGCAATAATAGAAACATATTCAACCTTATCAATAAAATCATCAAAGCTTTTTGCACCTAAAATAACCTCAAGGTTACTGGCGTTACCAGCCATATATATGGCTCTTATTCTCTTTTTTAGAGCTTCTTTACTTTGGGTTATTTCACTGTCAAGGTCTTTTATTATACCGTTAGACTCTTCTATGCTTTTTTGTAAATTTGCAATCTCCAGTTTATTTGCTTCAATTTCAGTATTTAATTCCCTTATTTGTGCTTCCAGCTGTTGGTTTTCGTTTTTCTTCTCATCTATTTGCGTTTTATTGCTTTCAGCCTGCTGTTGTAAAGATTCAACATCTGTTGCTGATTCAGTTACAGCAGAAAAAGTAACCGTTTGCATAGCTATCATACAAAAAGCAACTACTGCTAAAAAACATTTTTTCATTTCATTTCACCACCATTATTATACAACCATAATGTGTTATTGTTTATGTACATATTACCAACCTAGAAGCTCGTTGCCCTCTAGCTTTAAATACTTTCCTATTGATATGGTTGCACCCAAGGCACCAATTAAAGCACCTGATGTTACCATAGCGGTAAATACATAAACAACCACAGATGAAAAGTCTAAAATTTGAATATTAATAATATGATTTGTTTGCACAGCATTTAGAAGTCCATCATATAAAAATCTTACAAGAATAGAACTGATTGTGCCTGCAATTATGCCCAAAGTCATACCCTCTATTACAAAAGGAATTCTAACAAAGGCATTTGTAGCACCAACTGACTTCATTATACTTACTTCAAATCTGCGTGAATGCATTGTTGTTTTAATTGCAGTAGACACAATAAACAGAGAAATCATTCCCAATACAAACACAACCCAAAACCCCATTGTGGCAACTAAATTATTAATTTCCAAAAGAGTTTTTGCGGTATCTCGTCTATCGCTTATTTTATAAACGCCTTTTATACTGTATATACTTTTTATGGTTTCATCATATTTCTGTAAATCTTTCATTGTAACCTTGTAGGAATCTGGCAAAGGGTTATTTTCTCCTGTAAACTCATTGCTGATGTCCCCCAGCTGTTTGCTAAATTCCTTTATGCCCTCTTCCTTTGAATAGAAAGATAATTTAGAAATATTTTCAATTTTTTTCAGCTGTCCCCCAACTGATTTTACCTGTTTATCCGATAAATTCATATCAAGATAAACAGACACCATATTTTCATCGCCTATTTGCTCAACTAAAACCTGTACATTTTGACAAAACAAAACTGCAACACCTGTTATAACCAAGCAAGAAACCAATATGCCAATAGAAGCTATTGACATACCACGGTTGTTCCAGACGTTTTTTATTCCCTCGCTAAATAAATAACCAAATCCTTTCATACTAAAACCTCTCAATATAAAAAATTACTGATTTTTAGGCAATATAATATACATTACCTTAGGATTTTTTATCCTGCTCAGCCCTTATTTCTTGAATAAGGTCATCGTATTTTGAAGCATCAGGCTCTTTCTGTTCTACTTGGTTAACATCTTCATTCTTAGTTGATTCTGATTCTCCAATCTTTTCCATTGAATCTTTATGAACTATGTTTTTCATTATTAAATTACTTTCGTGGTTATTCTGCTGTTCTTCCAGCATTTCTTGACCTACCTCTGACATAGCATTGCCAACAATCTCATCAACACTGCTTGTAGCAGGTGGTATTGTAGTGGTTGTTTCAGCAATGTTGTTTTTTGATGTTTTTTCAGATTTAGAATTATCTTCTTCCTCTTTTTCAATTTTCACAGCACCACTGTCAGACACAACTCTGCCTTTGTCAAGCTCTATAATTCTTCCACCAAATTTTGTTACAAGCTCTCTGTCATGAGTTACTATAAGCACTGTTGTACCAAGCTGATTAATCTTTTTAAGCAGATTTAATATATCGTAAGACATATTTGTATCTACATTTGCAGTAGGCTCGTCTGCAATTAAAATTTTAGGATTATTTACAACAGCTCTGGCTAAGCTTACACGTTGACGCTCACCACCGGAAAGCTGGCTTGGGCGAACCTTAATTTTATGCTCTAGCCCCACCAATTTCAAAATACCTGTTACTCGTTTTTTTATTTGAGATGAACTTGCACCGATAACACGCATAGCAAAGGCTACATTATCGAACACATTCATTTTATCAATTAACCTAAAATCTTGATATACCATACCCATTTTTCTTCTAAAATATGGTACTTCTTTTCTTTTTAGCTTGTTAATAACTTGACCATCTATTATGATGTCACCCTTGGTAGGTATCTGCTCTCTCATAATCAATTTCAGCAATGTACTTTTACCTGCACCAGATGGACCAACTATAAAAACAAACTCTCCGTCTTCTATATTTAATGTAGTACCATTTAGTGCGTGAGTGTCGCTATCTTCATAGGTTTTAGACACATTGTCAAACTGTATCAAAGGGATAACCTCCTAACCTCTTACTAAAAATCGCCGAGTAACATAAGCACAGTGTTACGTCGGCGATTTATTACTTTCTTAAATTATTCAGTAATTAATACTTTGTTGGACTAGCTGAAAGATATTTCTTAACCATTAATGCAACTTTAAATACAATAGCATCTTCAAACTCTCTTAAATCAAGCCCTGTTAACTTTTTAATTTTTTCAAGTCTGTAAACCAATGTATTTCTATGTACAAACAGCTTTCTTGATGTTTCTGACACATTCAAGCTATTTTCAAAAAACTTCTGAATAGTAAACAATGTTTCTTGGTCAAGTGATTCTATAGAACTCTTTTTGAATACCTCTTTCAAGAACATTTCGCACAAGGTTGTAGGCAACTGGTAAATAAGTCTAGCTATACCTAAATTATCATAGCTGATAATTGTACGCTCTGTATCAAAAACTTTACCAACCTCTAAAGCAACCTGACCCTCTTTAAATGAACGAGCCAAATCCTTTATTCCTGTTACAACAGTACCTATACCAACTGTGCAATGGGTATAAAATTCACTGGAAAGTGTATCTACTATTGAACTAGCCAACTTTTCAAGGTCCTTAGAATCTATACCAGAGCGAATTTCCTTAACCAAAGCAATGTCGTTTTCGTTTATGCTAATAACAAAATCCTTAGATTTATCTGGGAAGAAATTCTGAATAACATCATAAGCAGAAATATCTGTTTTTGATGTTATTTTAATCAGCATACAAACTCTAGTAACCTCGGCATTAAATCTAAGCTCTCTTGCTTTAAGATAAATGTCACCAGGTAGAATGTTATCTAAAATAACATTTTTAATAAAGTTGGCTCTGTCATATTTCTCATCATAATACTGTTTTATGTTACTCAAAGATATAGCAAGCAACTGTGAGTATTGTTGGGCAACATCATCGGTACCCTCAACGAAAACAGCAAACTCATTATTTACACCGAACGCTCTAAAGGTTTGACCATTAATTACAAAAGGTTCATCACAACCTAATGTTTCAGCAGTTACGCTGTCAATAACCTCACCTATTCGGCCCAGTTCACTGCTTGCTATAACAACAGAAGTATCGTCAATAATTCCAATAACTCTGTCAATAGCTTCTTTCATTTGATGTATAACACCTTGAAATAGTCTGTTAGACATAATTTAATCCCTCACCGTTTCTTTGGAATAATCTTGATTTTTTATTTATGTAATAATTAAGTGAACGCAAATTTAACCAAAAATTATATACATATACAATCTATAATTTCTATAGTATCCATTTTACACAAATTTTTTAGAAATTGCAACAGTTTTAACAATAAAAAAGGTAATTAATAAAAAATATTTTCCAACTTCCAAAAATATGTAGTTATTATGCCTATAGCTAACTTGCCAAAGCGTACCTAAAAACCCAAAGCCTTTAACCGCTTCATAATTTTTAGATACGCCCGTTAAAATCAAGAAATCTTTTCTATATTAGTAGTAACTGTATATTGCTCCTGTGTAATGTTTGCAATATCATTGTCTAACATTTCTATTATGTTTAATGTAACATCAGCAGACTTTGTGTTTGTTTGCTGTATCTCAAACTCACAGGATAAAAACTCCTTTTTGCTGGAAAAATCGTTAACAGCTGTTACACTTGCACAAATAAAGTTAACTGAATTTTCACTTTCTAAATTAGACATTACATTTGCTAGGTTAGATATTTTAACACTATTTTTGTCTAGCTTTAGAACATTTCCGTCGTAATTAAGCTGGCTGTCCATACCAGCAAATTTTATAGGACATTCTAAATAACAGGTAACTTTAATTTTGTCACCAACATTGTAATTTGAACCATTTATAGTAACTACACCAGCATTGGAAGAATTGTCTGTTGTTGATGAACTACTTGAAGTTGAAGAAGATGGTGAAGATGGTGTTGATGAAGTGTTATTACCAGTCTGTGAGGAACTGCTGTTATTGCTGGAAGCTGAACTATTATTAAAATTAGATTCAGCTGATGAACTATTTGGTGTGCTACTTGCTGTGCTATTTGGTGTACTATTTTGTGAAGAAGTAGTTACATTGCTTGAAGCAGATGAACCAGTCTGGCTATTATTGCTTGAACTATTATTAGCGTTTTCTCCACTTTCACTTGATGAACCATTAGAACTGTTATATGTAGGGTATACAACAACATAAGAGCCGTCAGCCTCTGTTGCAGGCTCTCCCTCTGGAGTAGTTGAAACCTCAACCACTGTGCCGTCAGGATATGTACCATTCTCAATAACCACACCTTGTGGGTTTGTTCCCTTTTCTATTACAACAGAACCATTAGGAGTTGTTGCAAATTCTGTATTTACAACATTTTTATTTCCACCCTTGCCTGTTGTTAAAGTTATACCAAATATTATTAAACCCAAAGCAACAGCCACCAATAAAACTGCAATTATTATTGTAGTCTTTTTTACAGCCTTTGGTGCTTCTCCACTTTGATTTACATCTATATTTTCTACTGTTTCCCCTTGGTTAAACTTAGGGTTATTTCCGTTATTCATAACAATATTACTCCTTCTAATTTTCTAATAAGAATTATTATAACATTAACTTGAATTTTCGTAAAGTCTTTTGCTATTTTTTACATAATGTTTATATTTACCCTATAAATAAACTGTATAATTTATTGCAATACAATACATTTTACGGGTTATGTCTTCTAATAAAATCTATTAATAAATTACTGTCACTATTTTATAACGAGGTGCAAATAATATGAAATATAACAATATAGTAAAAGGAAAATTTATAAACAGACCTAATAGATTTATTGCTAATGTAGAAATTGACGGTATAGTTCAGGTTTGTCACGTTAAAAACACAGGCAGATGTAAAGAGCTGTTAACACCAAATGCCACTGTATACCTTGAACAAAGCAACAATCCCAACAGGAAAACAATGTATGACCTTGTTACTGTAGAAAAAGGTGATATGCTAATTAATATGGATTCACAGGCACCTAACAAACTATTTAGGGAATGGGTTGAAAACGGTAACTACTTTGAAAAACCTATTAAATTAAAAAGCGAGGTTAAATTAGGTAACTCAAGATTAGATTTTTATTTAGAAAACAACGCATATAAAGGCTATGCCGAAATAAAAGGTGTAACGCTGGAAGAAGATGGAGTAGTAAAATTCCCTGATGCCCCTACACAGCGTGGTATAAAACATTTGCAAGAGCTAACAAATATTGTGTCATTAGGCTATAAAGCCTTTGCAGTGTTTATTGTTCAAATGGAAAATGCAGAATATTTTACCCCAAACTATGCAACTCATACAGAGTTTGGGGTTGCCTTAAAAAACGCACAACAAAGCGGAGTAGAAATAATTGCCCTAACCTGTAAGGTTACCCCTGACAGTGTAACACCACTAAAGCAAATACCTGTAATACTGTAAATTAACTCTTATCCCTTTGCTTTGTGATTATTGAGAACAAATATCCAAACACAATAGCCGCCGCTATTCCTGCCGCCGCAGACTGTATGCCACCTGTTAATATTCCTATAGCACCGTCTTCCCTTAAAGCTGTTTTTACGCCCTCTGCCATAGTATACCCAAAACCACACAATGGCACTGTTGCACCTGATCCTGCAAATTCTACTATTGGCTGATATATACCAAACGCAGTTAATACAACACCAATAATTACAAAGCTTACTAATATTCTGGCTGGTGTAAGCTTTGTTTTATCTATAAGTATTTGACCAATTACACAAATTAATCCTCCAACCCAAAAAGCATTTATATAATCCATAATCATACAATTACCTGCCTTAACTAATATATTTTCACATACTAATTATATTTTACATAAAAGATTGTTATTTATTCACTGTGTATTATTAGAATATACGTCCTCTCAAAAATATAATATTTTTTTGAAAAAGGGTTGATTTTGTAAAATAAAGATGATATAATAACAATGTTGTCAAGATAAATGGCAATTTAATAGTTGGTGTTGATGACGCTGAGGGTCCACCTGTTCCCATCCCGAACACAGAAGTTAAGCTCAGTAGTGCCGAAGATACTTGGCTGGTGACGGCCTGGAAAAATAGGAAGATGCCAACACTTTTAAGCGGCTATCCGGAGGATAGTCGTTTTTTTATGCTTTAATTAATCAACAGGAAAAGAAACAGATAATTTATATAAATACGTTGTTAATTTTTCCTGCATATGATATTATATATGTGTTAATTTTTCTACGCATTGGTGGTGAAATCATTGGCAAATTTATTAGTAAAAGGTGCAGTTGGCTCTGACATTGGTACAAGTCGTTATAACAACGAGGATAATTATTATCTTAACGGAAAAATTGCTGAATATACTACAGACAATCAATGCTCTACTGCCTTTCACTCTCCTGTAACTAACGGAGTATTTGCAGTTTTTGACGGTATGGGTGGACAAAGTAAAGGAGAATTTGCATCTTTATGTGCCAGTGAAACTATTGACCAATACAAAGATTCCATATTAAAATTTGGCACCAAACAAATATATAAATATGTTAATGATGTAAACAAAAAAATCTGTGACGAAATGGAAAAGTATAACCAGCGTATAGGCAGTACATTGGCTGTATTAACAATTACAGAGGGAATTGCACAGGCTTATAATCTTGGCGACAGCAGTATTTACTATATCTCTAAAAATAAAATTACAAAACTTACCCACGACCATACTGTAGCTGACCAGTTGTACAGAATGAAAGCCTTAACTGCGGAAGAAGCAAAACACGACCTTAGAAAACACAGTCTTACCAAGCATTTAGGAATGTTTGCAAAAGAAAACGAGCTTCGCCCATTTGCCAGTGGAAATATAAGAATAAATAACGGAGATATGTTTTTACTTTGTACAGACGGTATAACAAACTCTGTAAATGAAAATGAAATAAAAAGAATTATAAAAACCTTTGACGGAAGATGCAAAAAAACCGTTAATGCACTTATAGAGAAAGCAATAGAAAATGGCAGTCAAGATAACCTTACCGCTATGGTGCTACGTATTGTAAACAGCACCAACAGTAATACAATCAAACGCCAGCTTTCCAGACACCCAAGACTTTATCCATTTTTGTTAGGTGTCGGAATTTCTACGCTGATATTTGTAAGCATAATTACAGTAATGCTTTCTAAATTTGCATAAAAATAACAACCATAAACACTTAATTATAAAGGCAATGCTGTGCATTATCCACAGCATTGCCTTTTATTTTGCATACTTATTTATAATACTATTCCCCCACAGCCTGTACATTTTTCCACGCTTCATCATCAAATTCCATATTCTTGTAATAATACTTTTTATCTTCATCTGTTATTTCTCTTATAACTCTGCAAGGATTTCCTGCGGCTATAACATTTGGTGGAATATCCTTTGTTACTACACTTCCTGCACCTATAACAGAATTATCACCAATAGTAACATTGGGTAAAATAACAGTATTGCCCCCTACCCACACATTGTTACCTATCTTTATAGGCATACCATACTCATACATAGAATTTCTTGCTTGTGGGTGTACTGGGTGACCTGCTGTATATACTGCAACATTTGGAGCAAAAAATACATTATTACCTATCTCTACACTTGCAACATCAAGAATAACACAGTTATAATTAGCAAAAAAATTATCCCCAACAGATATATGGCTACCATAATCACAATGAAAAGGAGGATTTACACAACAGTTCTTACCCACCTTACCAAAAATTTTGCCAATAAGATTTTGCAATCCGTCTAAATCACATACATCCATTGTATTATATTGCTGTATAAGTTTGCGAACACTTAACATTTCATTCCATACAGCCTCATCTGTTATATACGCCATACCCTTATCTCGTCTTGTTTGATTATCCATTTTAATGTTCCTTTCTTAATAAAAAATAAAATTATTCTTCTAATTTATTGCACATTTTACAGAATTACAACATCTATTATCGGCATTATAACATATACAAATTAAATTGCAACTACACCTAAAAATGGATATAATAATAAAAAACAATAACAAATCCAAGGTGACTATACTATGACAATTCAGCAGTTGAAATATGTAATAAAAATAGCAGAATGTGAATCTATAACCGAGGCCGCCAGACAGCTTTATGTATCTCAGCCAAGCCTATCTGCGGCTATTAAAGAGTTAGAAAGCTCTTATGGAATAACAATTTTTAACCGTACAACAAAGGGTATCTCGTTATCATCAGACGGTATGGAGTTTTTGTCCTATGCCAGACAGATAATAGAACAGACTCAGCTTTTAGAACGCAGATATAAAGGTAATAAAAAAGCAAAACAGCTTTGTTCTGTTTCTACACAGCATTATGCCTTTGCTGTAAATGCCTTTGTACAGCTTATTTCCAACCTAAATGCAGACGAATATGAAATGACCCTGAGAGAAACAAGAACCAGCGAAATTATAGAAGATGTTGCAAATTTCCGTAGCGAGATAGGTATACTTTATCTTAGCGACTTTAATAAAAAGGTTCTTAAAAAGCTAATAAAAGAAAAGCACCTAACCTTTACCCCTTTGTTTCAGGCTACTCCACATATATTTATTAGCAGTAACCACCCTTTAGCAAATAAAAAGGCAGTTACTATATCACAGCTTGATGACTACCCTTTTCTCGCCTTTGAGCAAGGCACATATAACTCCTTTTACTTTTCAGAGGAAATTCTAAGCACACAGCCACATAAAAAGACCATTCACGTTAGCGACAGAGCAACTCTTTTTAACTTACTAATCGGATTAAATGGCTATACAATATGTACCGGTGTGCTAAACAGCAATCTAAATGGCACAAATATAGTGGCTGTTAAACTTAAAACCAATGAATCTATAACTGTGGGAATTATTAAAAACGAAAGAAACACTCTTAGTGCCACTGCAACAGCATACCTTGAAGAATTAAAAAAACTTATTGTACAGGACGGATTTGAAATTTTGCAATAGTACTGATAATATTCAAAATTAAACAGTGTTATGTAGAAAAAACAGCTTAACTCTTTGTGAGAAAAGCTGTTTTTCGCTATAATATTATTCTTTTGCGAATTTGTATATTACATAATTCTTAAAACTATCCACAGCAGTATAGCTTATTTTATCGCCATTGCCGTAGTATTTATTCAAATATGTGTTCATTATTTTTGAATGGTCATTTTCAGTATTACAAACAAAATATACATTGTCATTTAATAAATTAGAATACATATTGTCTGTGCCAAATTCTCTCATATGTCTTTCATAATTTTCATATCTGTAATATGTATTATTAAAGAAATAGCTTTGATTATTTTTGTACACAGTTTCTGTTATATATAAAACATTATTGTTTGTATCTGTTAATCCTGTTGCTCTAGACAATTCAAACTTCTTATCTTTATTTTCTTCAAAATACTCTTTCAATTCAGCAGAGGTATCAACATTGCTGTAGCTTGGAAGTGTATAGTTTGAAGTTATTGAAAGATAAAATCCTAAAGCAGAGGTTAAAGTAACAGCTACAGAAATAATTGCTGTTGTAACCTTTCTTTTTTCATTAAGCAGCTTAACGAAAAAAGGTTTGGCATCTGACAAGGAAAAAGAGTATAGCATATAAGCCTGAGCAGAAACCCAAAGCATATATACCCCTCTAAAAGGAGGAACTCTTTCTGTATTCCATAGTACAATATATAAACCAAAAATTACAACACTCAAAAACAAAGGAACAAAATATGCTCTCTTTTTCATTACTACAATAAAGGCTAGTACCAAAACACCAAACCCAAACATTGCAACACCCTTGTCACCTAAGGCTTTTGCGTTTGCCAATTCTGTAGTAATCATATTTTTAACTAGTCGTACATAATCTCTATGCTCTGAAAAATAATTTTGCTGTATCTTTCTAATTTCCTTTAGATTATCAAGTGTAAATGCACCCTCATCATCAAGATACCAAGCTCTTAGCATTTCTACATCATTTGCATCAAAATTTATTTTATCATACTCTTCCTTACATTCCTGATAATCCGGAATAGGATAATCGAAAACCTTTGCTCTTATCATTGTGTATTCACGATAGTACGCAAGTTCTGGTGTAGAGGTATTTATTAAATAGGAAATACCCTGCGTTGAATAACACAATGCTACCAACAAAATAGCAACAATAAGTCTTTTCTTTTCAAACAAAATAGCAAAGACTTTTTTTATATTTCTAGAGGCTTTATCTATAGAAAAGTATTGAGTTAAGGATTGTCCAAAAACTAAAATTGCTACTAACAGCACACTTACTTCAAAAACTCGGAATCTGTACATAGAACCTACAAGCACTAATAAGGTACCTATGGCTATAGGTATTTTCCATTCCTTTTTGTTTACAAAATGGACAACTAACAAAAATCCTGCTACACAAAATAACGCCGGGTCTCTGGTAAAAGATATATTACCATAATGACTTACTGCATAAAAGGCATTAAAAAGTAATGTAGCCAACACAGCAAATACTTTGTTGAATTTGCACATAAAAACAACTGTTACAGACACAAAAGCAACAAAGGAAAAAAACAAGTGCATAAACACAAATGCGTTAAAAGGGTAAATTATTTTCTGTATAAGACCAAAAAACGCACAGATAAAATACCCCATTTGACCAAAGGTGTAGTCACCCTCTGCAATATACTGTGAGTAGCCCAAATTATCTGGCATTTCATAATGCAGTGTATAAAAACACATAAACAAAAGAAAAACTATTAAATTTATTATTGCAGAAAAGGCAACAATTTTACACATACCTCTTTTGTCTGTGGACTTTTCAAGAGTTTGCACCATATATCCCCTCCTATAAGGCAACTCTAATTAAAAACCAAGTTGGTTTTTAATTAGAGTTTAATGTTAGAAAAAATGTAATATCTATTAAGAAAGTGCCTTTAGCTTTTGCTCTAGAAGCTCCTTAATAACCGCAGGGTCACCTGCACCCTTTAGTTCACGCATACAAGCACCAAACAAAGCCTGCATAGCCTTAGTTTTACCATTTTTATAATCTTCTACTGCCTTAGGATTATCATTAATTGCCTTATCCAAAATACTATCAATAACAGATGAATCCACCTTTTTATCAAGACCGTTCTCCTTGCAGTAATCAACAGGATTAACACCATTTTCAATAACTGCAATTAGAACCTTTTTACCTGAAATTCTGTTAATTTTACCCTCATCAACCATTTTGATAATTACAGAAAGCTCATCAGCAGTAATCTCCAGCTCACCAAGAGTTTTGCCGTCTTTACGAAGAATACCTGCACAGTCTGTAAGAATCCAAGTAGCTACATCTTTAGCATTACAGCCTGTAGCAACAACATCATCAAGCATTTTGCTGATTTTGTGGTTTGAAATAAGCATATCAATTTCTTTTTCAGAAATTCCTGCTTCACGGTACTGCTCTGCCTTTTCATCAACTGCAACTGGCTTGTTAGCCTTAATTTGCTCCAGCCACTCATCATCAATAATAATTGGCATTAGGTTAGCATCTGGGAAATAACGGTAATCTGCCTCTGTTTCCTTATTACGCATAGCAAAGGTTTTACCGCTTACATCATCAAAACGTCTTGTTTCCTGTACAAGCTCCTCAAGCTCAAACTCAAGTGCATCTATATGACGCTGTGATTCGTAGCGAATAGCACGTTCAATAGCCTCAAAGGAACTCATATTTTTAATCTCTGTACGAACACCAAATTCAGTGCTACCCTCTGGGCGAACAGAAATGTTAACGTCGCAACGCATTGCACCCTCTTCACATTCAGAAATACCGCCTGAACGGAACATTGACTTTAGCTTGTTTAGATAGGTAACAACCTCTTCTGCACTTCTAAAATCTGGCTGTGTAACAATTTCTATTAAAGGTACACTTGTACGGTTAAAATCTACAAATGAAGAATTACCACCATGAACCAGCTTACCTGCGTCCTCCTCCATATGTATCTGCTTAATATGGATGTCACGAGAACCAGCAGAGGTTTTTAATGTAACGCAACCGTCTGTACAAATTGGGTGGTTAAGCTGTGTAATTTGATATGCACAAGGCAAATCTGGATAATAGTAATTTTTCTTATCAAATGTAGTATAGCGGTTAATATTACAATTAAGCATAAGACCCGCAGTAACAGCAAGCTCTACTACACGCTTGTTCATTACAGGTAGCATACCAGGCATACCACAACAAGCAGGACAAACACAATCGTTTGGCTCTTTTGCGGCAGAATGACCACCGCAAGAGCAGAATATTTTTGATTCGGTACTTAACTCCACATGGGTTTCAAGGCCGATGACTAACTCATAATTCATATTTATTCACCCTTCCTTTCAACACTGTGTGCAAAACTTAAAAGTACACTTTCGTCAAAATGCTTACCTATCAGCTGTACGCCATTGCTTACAAGTGCAGGAACACCTATAAGGTTTGCAACTGATGTATACACGCTTTCCTCAAACACTTTGCCAAAGGCTTCGTGAATATCGTATTTTTCGTAAGCTGTTTTACTGCATACAGGTGTAAGAATAGCGTCATAGCTTTCTAATAGTTTTGCAATGCCCTCTGCTACAACACGGCGTACTCTTAAAGATTTGTCATAACAATCCTTATAACGATTTTTAGATAATACATCTGAACCATAAAGAATAACTGCCTTTGTTAGGAAGTTAAAGCCTTCTGTTCTTGTGTTAACATATAATTCGTCAATATTTCTGTACTCAGCAGAACGGTGACCAAACTTAACACCGTCATAACGGGATACATTATTACAGGTTTCAGCTGACATAAGTATTTGCCAAGCTGTGTTTGCAATTTCAAAAAGGTTGCAGGAAATTCCTTCAACCATAACACCATTGCCACGAAGTTTTTCTGCAAAAGCATTAACCTTTTCCTTTGTTGCATCGTCTGCTTTTTCAAATAATTCTTTTATAATACATACCTTTTTGCCAGAAACCTCTTTATCAATAGAGTAATCATAGCTTTCGTTAGGTAAACTTGTGCCATCTTTATCATCATGACCAGCAATAACGCTGATAATATCCTTTATTCCCTCAGCATTTGGAGCATATACACCTATCTGCTCACCAGATGCTGCACAGGAAATAACACCATAGCGTGATACTGTACCATAGGTTGGTTTAAGGAAATCAACATTTGCAAGAGCAGCTGCTCTTCTGGTTGCACCATTCATATCAACACCAAGTGCAGCCTTAACATCTCCATTAGCAACAAGTGTAGCTGCTGCACCTGTAAGATTTTCCTCCATTGGAGCATAGTAAGAAAACTCACCTACAAGGTCTAAGCCAAACTCGCCAACATTAGTTTTACCTGATATTGTATACCCTTTATTTTCAAGGCGAACAACAGCCTCTGCACTAAATAAAGATTTAAATCCCTCTAATATATGTGAACCAGCAGTAGCTTCTACACCCTTTACAAGAATAGTGTCATCTACAGCAACTGTTCCTTTGTCACAAATCTGTGTTGCATAATATTTCATTCTACACACCTCACTTTACAAGTCTTGGTACTTGCCAACTGTCTTCACTGCGTTCAGGAGCCCCCTCAAGTAGGCTCTCTCTTGTAAATGGCTGATTGCGAACATCTTCACGCAGAACATTAGTCATTTCCATAACGTGTACCATTTCTTTTACATTTTCAGTATCGCAAGACTTTAGCTTTTCTTCGCTTTCACTCATTTTATTGAAAATTCCCTGCATAACAGTTTCTTCCTCTTCTGTTAAAGAAAGCTGGTTAAGCTGTTGTGCATTTGAGAAAGTAGAACGCTTGCCTGCTGACTGTCTGTTTGATGAAGCAGTACCTGTAGCCATACGCTGTGCAAGTACATTTCCGTTACCTAGAAGATGAACATCTTCCAGCTGTTGATTTGTTACATTGCTTGGAGCTCCAAGTAGTAAATCCTGTGCATTACCATTTAGAGGGAATGCAATAACATCTAAAATCTTTTCTTCATCAGTTAGTAGCATTACCATACGGTCAATACCAGGTGCCATACCTGCGTGAGGAGGTGCACCGTACTGGAATGCTGTATATAAAGCATTAAAACGGTTCTTTAGTTCTTCCTCGTCATAGCCGGCAATTTCAAATGCCTTTTTCATAATATCAATATCGTGGTTACGAACAGCACCAGAAGCAAGCTCGATACCATTACATACAAGGTCATACTGATAAGCTAAAACCTCGTTAGGGTCTTTTGTTAGCAATGCTTCCATACCACCCTGTGGCATTGAGAATGGGTTGTGAGTAAAGATTGTGTCACCTGTTTCCTCGTCTGTTTCATACATTGGGAAATCTACAATAAAGCAGAATTCAAAAGCGTCATCACGAACAAGGTCAAGCTGTTCTTTACCAGCAAGCCAAGTACGAATTAAACCTGCTTTTTTCTCTGTATCATTTTTCTTATCGTCACAGATAAAGAATAGTGTTTCGCCCTCTTTAACCTGTGTAAGCTGTGTAATTTCAGCCTTTTTATCTTCACTTAAAAACTTAGCAATAGGGCCTGCAAAAACACCCTCTTTTAGGGTAATATAACCCAAGCCACCAAGACCTACCATATCTGATGTAGCAAATTTTAGAGAGTCTTCAAAAAACTTCTTAGACTTACCCTTACAATCAGCAACAATACCACGAACAGGCTTGCCCTTAAATGCAGGGAAATCTACATCTGCAAAAAAGTCCGTTAAGTCGCAAATAACAAGAGGGTTGCGTAGGTCTGGCTTATCGGAACCGTATGTCATCATTGCGTCTGCATAGGTAATGCGACGGAAAGGCTTTGGTGTTATCTTTTTATCAGAAAAAGTCTTAAATGTGTCATAAATAACATCTTCACAAATATCAAGAACTTCCTCTTGAGTAGCAAAAGCCATTTCAAAGTCTAGCTGATAGAACTCACCAGGAGAACGGTCTGCACGAGCATCTTCATCTCTAAAGCAAGGTGCAACCTGAAAATACTTATCAAAACCAGATACCATTAATAACTGCTTAAACTGCTGTGGTGCCTGTGGCAAAGCATAGAACTTGCCAGGGTGCTTACGGCTTGGAACAAGGAAATCTCTTGCACCCTCTGGTGATGAAGCAGTAAGGATAGGTGTTTGCATATCAAGAAAATCTTTTTCTTCCATTTTATTTCTTAAATGGCGAATAATCTTTGAACGCATTACAAGATTCTGATGATTTTTGGGATTTCTAAGATCTAGATAACGGTATTTAAGACGCAATTCATCTTTAATTGCTCTTGAAGTTCTTACGTCAAATGGCAACATATTTTTACTTTTGCCAAGAACCTGCAAACTGTCGGCAACCAATTCTACCAAACCTGTATCAATTTTATTATTAACTGTTTCTGGGTCACGCTTTTCAACAACACCGCTAACAGTAATAACTGCCTCACGGTTTACATCTTTCAACAATTCTTCATTGTGAACAACAACCTGTGTTACACCAGTATAGTCACGAATGTCAACAAAAATAATGCCACCGTGGTCACGCACAACATCAACCCAGCCGGCAAGCTGTACGGTTTGACCAATATGCTTATCACGTATGTCATTACATAAAAGTGTTCTGTACATAATAATTTACCTCCTAATATTTCCCAAAAATATAAAAAATCCCGAGGAATATATTGCTATATTCCCGGGACGAGTAAACAAAATTTAACCCGCGGTGCCACCCGCATTGATGCAAAAACTGCATCCTCTTTTAATATTTAATTAAATAATAAGAAACGAAGTGTTCCCAAACTTACTACTCATCTGAAATACGCTTTCAGTCGGTGACGTATTCTCCCTGACAGACTTTCCAAAAAAGCTGAGTCTTCGTTAATCATAATAGCAAAAACAGCCCTATTTGTCAATAAAATTTTCAACACAATTATTCCCAATTTATTATCCAAATTTGCTAACAAAATTACTAAATAATTGCCTTATGCAAAAATAATATCCACACATATTATGGGAAATTTGCAATATAATTATACCTATCAACAGAAAAATAAAGCAACTTATATAAGGCTTATTATATAACTAAAAATCTGCCCAATGTTTTTCTTTCAAAATTTCCATAACTTTTTTAACATTAGGTAAGGTAATAACAAATAATTCACCATTGTTGGTAAAAATATTTAGGTGGCAATGGTCAAATTGGTATTTTTGAATGTCTTGTAATAGAATTTCGGTTAATGTATATGGTTTTTCGTCCAGAGATATACAAACAATACCTTTCTCACAAAAATAAATATTTGCATTTTTTATTTTTCCACCGCCTAAATCAAAATTGCCATTTGTTTTGTAAAATACAGGATATTTTATCGCCTTTTCAAATTCCTCATATTTTTTGTCCATTATTTTTCCGTAAATAATCAAAAACTCAAAGAGAATATTAAAAAACAGAAAACCAATTAAAATTGAAATTAATACCGCATTTTCAATTTTGAGAAATTGCAATAAAAAATATGTAAGCACCACAGAAAAGAAACTTGTAATTGCTGACACCACTGCTTTTGATTTCATTGTGTAACACCTCGAATGTAATTAAATATAGCTTTGGTTACAAAACGCTACCTTTTTTTTCGAAAGGTTTTGTATTGCGATATGTAATTTACTAAATAATTTAGTAAGTTATATTCTAGGAGTGTATTTTATTTAGATAGGCAAAGAGAAGGCTCCATAAGGAGAGTACCACCCTATCATTTTCTTATGTTTATCAAATATATTTACAATTATATGACGATATAATTTTTCACTTGGCCAAATATGCTGGTCATCATAATAATAGTCCATTGGTAACTCTAACAAAGGAATGTACGAATCTGTTATACCTCTGAATTGAATTCTTACTTCATCTCTATACCCATAATATCCTTTTTCGCCCATAATCATTTCTCTATTACGATAGGGTTCAAAATCAAGTGCATTACATAACGGAAGCAACACTCTCATTTCTTGCTCTGTAAGTTTTATCCCATAAGAAAACACTATCTCTCCTTTATAATATTTATCTTTGATAAGAACAGGTTGGAAATTTGTTTTTCCACAAGAAATACATTTAGCTGAATATAGTGTATCAAAACAATGGAATTCTCCATACAATTCTTTTACTCTTTTTCCTTGAACTACAGGAGCTTGATATTTCCAATCAAACACTTGATAAGAAAGCTCCTGTGTAGTAAGATTTATTAATATGACACTTGACTTATTTAGAGCACCAATAGTTTCAATAAATTCAATTTTTGAAAAATAAATTGGTTTACTCATTATACAATTCACCCCCCTAAAATTATTGTATCACACCAACATTAAAAAGTAAATTTACACAGTATAAAACCCCTCGTTTTACAAATACTAACAATACAAATTTGTAAAGCAAGGAGTTTTTATATATGAAAGCAACAGGAATTGTTCGTCGTATTGACGATTTGGGCAGAATTGTTATACCTAAAGAAATAAGACGCACACTGCGTATAAGAGAGGGCGACCCACTGGAGATATACACTGATTCTGAGGGTGAGGTTATTTTTAAGAAATATTCACCTGTTGGAGAGCTAAGTAGCTTTGCTACCAGCTATTCAGAGGTTATAAGTAAAACAAGTGGTGTGCCAACACTAATAAGTGACCGTGACCATATTGTATCTGCCGCAGGTGTGTCTAAAAGAGAATTTGTAGAAAGACGAATTACCCCTGCAACTGAGGAATTAATGGAAAGCAGACGAACATATAATTCCTTTGAAAACAATTATCCTCTGCAACCTGTGGAGGGTATAGATTCCCCTGCTATGCTGGTTTATCCTATTATTTCAGCAGGAGATGTTACAGGTAGTGTTATTATGCTGTGCAGTGACAATAAAACTGTACCTAGTGAGGCAGATATAAAATTGGCACAAAGTGCGTCATCTTTTTTAGGCAAACAAATGGAAGAATGATATTAATATTAAACTATAATTAAAAACCAATCCCCACAATAACATTTGTGTTGTTATTGTGGGGATAATTAAATACATTACATACTTTCTGGTGCGTTAATTTTTAGCATTGTAAGTACATTTTTAATAACTGTTTTTACTGCTATACATAGGCTTAGTCTTGCCTGTGTAAGGCTTTCGTCATCGCCTTTTACACGACAAGCATTGTAAAATTTGTGGAACAATGCTGCCAGTTGTAAAACATAGCGTGTAATCTTTGTAGGGTCATAATCTCTAGCAGCTGCAATAACCTCGTTTGTATAGTCAGAGATAAAGCTAATAAGCTCGTGTTCTTCGTTTGTTGTTAAAAGAGAAAGCTCCTCTGCTGTACATTTGCGAGCCTTTATTCCGTCTTGCTCCAGTGCCTTTATAATACTGCAAATTCTTGCGTGGGCATACTGAACATAATAAACAGGGTTTTGGGAATCCTCTTTTACAGCCAAATCTATATCAAAATCCATTTGAGTGTTAGGCTCACGCATATTAAATAAAAATCTTGCTGCATCTACTGGTACTTCTTCTAGCAATGTATTAAGTGTAACTGCCTTACCTGAACGCTTAGATAGCTTGTAAACATCACCATCTTTTAGCAAACGTACCATCTGCATTATAATAATATCCAATCTTTCGGAATTTACCCCTAGTGCCTCCATAGAAGCCTTTATTCTTGGGATATATCCGTGGTGGTCTGCACCTAATATATCAATAGCTATATCATAATTACGGGTAACTAATTTGTTGTAATGATAAGCAATATCTGGTACTAAATATGTTGGAACGCCATTTGCACGAAGAAGAACTCTGTCCTTATCGTCGCCAAAATCTGTTGTCTTAAACCATAAAGCACCCTCTTGCTCATAGGTATGACCACTAGCCTTTAGTTTTTCAATAATATCGGCAACTGCACCGCCATTATGTAAAGAGCTTTCGCTGAACCAGTTGTCATATTCTATTCTATACTTTTGCAGGTCTGTTTTTAGATTTGCTATATTAATAGGCAATGCAAAATCGCAAAGAGCCTGTTTACGCTCCTCTGATGGCACATTTACATATTTGTCGCCATACACCTTATTAAATTCTTCTGCGTGTGCTGTTATGTCTGCACCTTGATATGCGTCCTCTGGCATTTCTATTGTGTTGTCATATATTTGTAGATAACGCACCTCTAGTGATGTTTTGAACTTCTCTATCTGATTTCCTGCATCATTAACATAGAACTCTCTCTGCACATCATAGCCTGCTGTCTGTAATACACTTGCAAGGCAATCTCCTAATGCACCACCACGGGCATTACCAATGTGCATAGGGCCTGTTGGGTTAGCAGATACAAACTCTATTAAAACTCTTTTATCTGCACCAAAGTCAGACTTACCATAGCTTTCGCCTTCTTCCTCAACTGCTCTTATAACATCACAATAATAGCTACTGTTTAGGAAAAAGTTGATAAAACCAGGGCCAGCTATTTCAAATCTATCAATATATGTATTTTCAAGGGACATACACTCTGTAATAGCCTGTGCTATATTTCTTGGAGATGATTTAAATGCTCTTGCACATACCATTGCAACGTTAGTTGCCAAATCTCCGTTTTTCTTGTCTGCTGGTACCTCTATAATAAAATCAGGAATTTCAGCTTCTGGTAACTTTCCCTCTGCCTGTGCCTTACTAATAGCACTTAAAATAGCCTCTTTCAAATTTTCCTGAGCTTTTTTTGCTATATTTGCCATATATATTCATCCTTTCAGATTATTTATTTCTGTTGTTTTTTCTGATTTTTATAGTAAATGTATTGTTGCTTACATTATGAGAATCAAAATTCAAAGTATATTCAGCCTTTACAATACATACATCTTTTTCTTGCTTTATTTCTATATTGCTGGTATAAACACCTATAATCATAGGCCCAGCAGGTGTAAGGTAACAGCACTGGTGTAGCTTGTCAAGTTCCAGTATAAGCTGTGTGTCTTTGCTTGTACCTTTTGTTATAGTCACCATATCTTTGGTAGCCTTTACCATGGTGTCATACATAAAAGTAACATTGTCTTCGTCATATTCTTTGTAACGAACAAAGATACTACCTGTTGGGGAAAGTTTGTACTCGCCAGTAGTAGTTACCTCTATAACCTGTTGTGGGTCATCATCTATTTGCTGAGTTCCCACAATGTCTATTATATAA
>JAXKHT010000006.1:0-24279 GCA_036549705.1 Acutalibacteraceae bacterium
CCCTTTATTAATGGGGGAGGATTTATATAATAGTATAATACAATATTGTTGTAAATAAATACAAAAACTTTCCCCAAATGATTGAAATGTAACTCAATCATTTGGGGATTTTTCCGTGACTATTAGTTTGTTTAGTGTACGCCTGTTACACAGATATATTATGCATAGAGCGTTAGTCTATTAATAATAATTTTAGAATTATTACAGTTTACGGTATACATATTTACAGATTTCTCTATCGTTACCTTGATAGTTACCTTTACCCTCAAACTCTTTTATAAATCCAGATTTTTCTAAAACCTTAACTGATGCTATATTTTCTACAAGGCACACTCCCATAATTTCTGTTATATTTAACTTTTCCATAATTACAGGTAAAAAGGCTTTTACAGCTTCTGTAGCATATCCTTTCTTTGTGTAGGCATCACCAATATGATAACCTATTTCCCAAGTGTTTTCCTCTAATGGTACAGCTTGAACATATCCAATATATGTGTTGTTGTTAAGAAGTATAGGGTATACAAGAGGGCCTTCACCGTTTTCGTAAACACTCATCAAAAATTCAACAGTTTCTCTAGCTTCGTCTACTGTTTCAAAAACTTCGTCAGGGTTAAATCTTCTATTGTCACAGTCAAGTGAATTAAGATGTACAGCCTCTGCCATATCTAATGTGAATTCTGTAATTAACAATCTTTCTGTTTTAATGTTCATAGCTTCCTCCTTATTACTTGTTAATGTTTTATAGTCGGTATATTCTAGTACTCCATTTATTGTACTGCAAGCGTTTTCACAAAGTTCTTTTACCATTAAACACTCAGGAGCAGGCAATCCAATACTTTCTCCTGCTGTTATACCAAAGTTTACAGAGGTTTTAAATCCTCGACTTTGATAGTTTTTGGGATTACCCTCTACAATTACTGCCTTAAAGCCCATTGACTTTGCTTTTTCAAAACCAAACTCTATAAGTTCTTTAGAGATATGTTGACGTTGATATTCTGTTTTTACAGCAACTGGATTAAGTATTAAAAGCTCATTCTGAAATTTTCCGCCAAGATGAATTTTAGAAAACATAGCATAGCCTATAACTTCATCTTTTTCATCTACCATTATTAATTCAAGTTCTGGTACATAAAAGTCCATAGAACGAATTTCACAGGTTATATCTACAACAATTTGTGCATCTTCTGCACTTTCTGAATCGGTAAAGGTTTTTCGTATCATATCAAGAGAGGGTTGAAGATATTTATCCTGCATTGATATAATTTTTCTGCCATTTTCATTATTTAATTTTTTCCAAAGCACTCTGTTGTCATCACCCCAATAACCTATACGGTTTTCCAAATATTCATATCCAAATTTTTCATAAAGACCTGTATGGTCTGTTGCAATATATATCTTGTCGAAGCCTTTCTTTATAGCTTCACTTTCAGCAAAAGTTAAAAGTTTTTCAGAATATCTATTGCCACGGTATTCTGGCATAGTGTAAACAAAACCAACCCAAGGGAACATACTTTCATCTCTTACTGTATCTTGACGAGTTAAAGTAAGAAAAGACACAAGATTTTCACCATCCATAAGCAAGTATAAATCGCCCTCGCCACCAAGGGTGGAATAAAATTTGTTCTCTCTTAAAAGCTCCACAAGGAATTTAGCTGCCGACCAATCAACGGCTTCTAATTTTTCTAAAAGTATTTGCTGTGTATCACATTCAAAATAATTTATAATGTTCATTAGAATCTTTCCTTTCTCTTTTTTCTGTCACCAATTCTTAAAGATTTTTGCCACTGTTGTTTTTCACGAAGAAAATCCTCTTTATTATCGCTGTATTTTGCTTCTGCCTTAATTTTTTTATAACTTTCAAAACGAGCAATATCAAGTTCTCCCTTTTCTATAGCCTCTCTAATTGCACAATGAGGCTCGTTTTCGTGCTTACAATCACGAAATTTACATTTGCCAATGAATTTTTCTACATCTGAAAACGCTTCATCTAATCCAACAGTTACATCCCACATTCCTAGTTCACGCATACCAGGAGTATCTATAATCATAACTCCATTTTGTAATTTTATAAGTTCACGGTGAGTTGTGGTGTGTCTGCCTTTGCTGTCATCTTCTCTGATTCCATTTGTGTCCATAATGTTTTCACCTGCAAGAGCGTTAACTAAGCTAGACTTGCCGACACCTGAAGAACCTAAAAATACAACTGTTTTTCCAGCAGTAAGATATTTTGAAAGCTCGTCTAAACCAAAACCAGTTTTTGCACTTATTATGTGAGTATCTACATTGGTGGCAACTCGGCTGGTTTCAATAATATATGGAATATAGTCATTAACTAAATCAGCCTTAGTAAGTAAAATAACAGGAGTAGCCCCTGATTGTCTGGTAGCTGTTAGGTATCTCTCAAGACGCTTTACGTTAAAATCATTGTTAAGAGATTGCATAATAAATACATAGTCAAAGTTTGCAGCTACTAGCTGTTCTCCTCGTCCCTTATCAGGGTCACGGCGTGAAAAATATGTTTCTCTTTCTAATGTTGCTGTAATACGACTATCTCCGTCTTTTACATAATCAATAAGCACAAAGTCGCCTACAGTTGGAAAACTTTCACCCTCATAATAATATTCCTTTGTTTTTAGTTTTGCAAACCCCTCACCATATTCTGAAACGATTCCGAAACGCCCTTTATGAACAGAAATTATGCGAGCAGGTGTACCATTGTTATTTTTGTAATTTATATTATAATTAAATCCGTAATCTTTTATATTCAACGCTTATTCCTCCAAAATCAGTTATATTGTACGATTGATAAATTTATATTGATATTATTACTAACTGAAAATGGGTACAAAAATGCCACAGAAACCTCTAAAAAGATTTCTGTGGCTGGAAAACACGCAAAAGCACACCCTTTTGAGTGTGCCATAACATCAGTCATAGAATTCACGAAAGGTTCCTTAAAATGGCACAACAAACCAAGGGGTATACAACCCCAAAAAGTCACAAACTGTGCCAATATTCAGTTAGTGGTTAATTACCTCGCTGTAAATCATACTAATTCTCCTTTCGCGTTTGCAGATAATATAAGTTTATGCAAACTATTTCTCCAGTAGTATACTACCATAATATGGTTTTGTCAAATGTTTTTTGAAAATTATTTTAAATTATTTGAAAAATTTGAAAGTAATACCGATTTAACTTTTTTTAGTTAACAAAGCATAATATTGATTATTTCAGTTACAATAATAGCTTCTAGTTATACCCTCTTTAGTGAAGCCAGTTTTTTCATAGTAATGCTGTGCTATAAGATTTGACAATGCTGTGTCAGTATCTAATCTTGTAACACCCTTTTGGTAAAGCCATTGTTTTAATGCGTTCATACATTTTGTACCTATTCCTTTACCTGTCATATTATTGTTTACATAAATCCAGCGAAGATATGTAGTTTTATCATTAACATAATGTACTTCGCAACCACCAACTTGATTTCCTTCTAAGATAAAATCAACATACTGCTGATTACCTTTTGTTAGATTTTGTGGAGCTATTTCTGCCTCAGAAACTTCATTACCTGTAAGTATAGATGAATAATAAACATTTTCGTGTTCAACTTCAAAGCCGTTTTCTTTTAGTAGGTTTTCAATATGTGAGTTATTCTCAAATAACTTTCCGTGGCGGGCAAAACAGCTCATTCCAAAATAGTGGAAAAATGAATATACTCTTTCATCTGTTTCAAGATTTTCCAGTGCATCTTTTAACAAAAGGTTTCCTGCATCAACTCTATCCTTACTAAAATATAAGTTACGAATAATAGGATAGGATATGTCTGAGGAAATATCTCCATTATCAGTAAATCCAAAAGCAGTTTTACCATATTGCACAAAGCCTACAAGCTCTTCATTATCATACGCACATTTTACAGAAAGCTCTTTGAATAATACTCTGCCTTCTCCGTCAATATCCTCTGTAAATGACTTCTTCCAAGATTCAAAATCTGTTGTAAAAAAGTATGGTGTATTAAGACTTAATTGAAACTTATATATTTTTTCTAAATTATTAACTTCAGTTATTTTTAACATTATGTATTCACTCCTATTTATATATGTGTGTTTAAATGATATGGCTTAACATAAAATGACAGATTCAATATGGTAACAAAACCAATATAGTAATTTCTTCCGTTGTATTTTATTATATCACTATTTTTCTCTTTTGTATACTGTTGGATAATTTTCAAAATAAAAACAGACAAACAAAGAATTTACAACTTTGAATGTCTGTTCTATAGATAATTTATAAGAATATAGGCTGTATCTGTTTTGATTTTATTGCCATTTCTATTGTTGATGGAATTTTTGAAAAATCTGCAACTAAAGAATTTGGTTTATTTATTACATCATCTTGACTTAGTGGTACGATATAAATATTTTTATAATTAATTATTTTTCCTAAATTTTGTGCTGATATTCCTAGTGCGTCATTACTTGCCAAGGCAATAATTATCGGTTTGCCTACACGAAGTAAAGATTTTGCTGCCATTGTAACACTGGTATCTGTTATACCGTTGCACAGCTTAGCAAGTGTATTACCTGTGCAGGGGGCAATAACCATAAGGTCACACATATTTTTGGGGCCAAGGGGTTCAGCGTCTTTTATTGTGTTTATCAGTTTTTTGTTAGTTATGCTTTCTAATTTACTAATAAATTCCTTTGCAGTACCAAATCTGGTGTCTGTGGTAGATGCGTTTTGTGACATAACAGGTATTATATCATACCCTTTATCTTTAAGTAATTCCATTTGAGGTATTGCTTTATCAAAGGTACAAAACGAACCACACATTGCAAAGGCAATTCTGGTGCTGGTCACGCATTTTCCTCCTCTAGAATATTAAAAATTGTATTTTTTATAATTCCCCCTGAGGTTTTTGGTGCAACCTTGCCTGGTAACGACAAAGCGTGTATTGTTTTTATGCCCATTCGTTTTGCACTTTCAAAATCAACACCACCAGGTAAAGAAGCTAAATCGACTATCAAAGCATTGGTTGCTATTTTTGCAATTATGTGTGCATCTATTATTTGTGCAGGTACCGTATTAAATATAATGTCAAATTCACCGCTTGTAATTAAATCCTTATTATTAATAGGAATAAAACCATTTAGACGAATCCACTCTAAAGATTCCTTTCTTCTTGCAGACACATATACTTTTGCACCTAAACCAGATAACATACCAGCCAATACCTTGCCTATTCTTCCGTATCCGGTTATTAAGCATTTAGAACAATTAATAGTTCCTTCGTACTCTCTCATTGCAATTTCTATAGCACCCTCTGCAGTTGGTACAGCATTACAAACCTGCATTTCCTCTCTATCTAAAAAGCCATACACTTTAACATCTTGCCAGTAACTACTGGTTTTAATAAGTTTTTCTTTTATAGGACAGAACACTGTTTTACCTTTGAATAACTTTGCAAATTCATCATTTAATATAATCTTTTTATCACTATATGGTGCATTTAATGTTACACCATCTTTTGTAAGTGGTAGCGGTAAAATGATAGTATCACTGAATAAAGCAAATTCCTCTAAAGGTAATCTGTCAAAAGAATCAGACAATAAATTATCCAGCTTTTCAAATAAGCATAAATTTACTGTGTAGCCATCTGCTGAAATAATTCTTGCAGTAGCCAGTTGTCTTTTGTCACCGCCAATTATGCCAAAAGTGTTTATATTAACCATACTGTACTCCTCTACTAAATAATAATACGGATAGTACATATTATGGTATTATTTAAGATTTGTGTACAACGATTAAAAACATTATATATAAATTTTAGGCTAATTATTTATTTTATAATTTATCAATAATTTCAGCTATTAAATAGTTAGATAATAAAAAGCCCTCTGTGGTTAAGCTAAGACCTTGTGGAGTAACTGTTGTTAAATTATGTTTACTATATTTTTCTGCAACTTTTATACATTCCTGGGGAAATGTTATATTAAAATTATTTTCATAATCTTTATATAGTAACCCTTTTTTCAATCTTAATTGTAGCATAACAAATTCTTCAGGGGTTCCACCGTCACCATCGAAAACCACAGCATTATTATAAAAATCACAAATATTTCTTGGGAAATAAAATCGTTTATTATCCATCATAGAGTGTGCAGAAGCACCTAATCCTAAATACTCGTCACAATCCCAATATTTAAGATTATGACGACTCTCAAAGCCTGATAGAGCAAAGTTAGAGATTTCGTATTGATTGTATCCTTGTTCTTGTAGATATTTTTGCATTAAGCTATATAAATCAGCTTGGGCATCTTCATCTGGTAAATTTAAGCTTGGTGCAAGTTTTTTATATGGAGTATTTTCCTCAACTTTTAGAATATATGCAGATATGTGCTTTGGATGTAAGTCCAAACAGAAGTTAATGGAATTAATTAATGAATCAGCAGTTTGTTGAGAAATACCAACCATTAAATCTAAAGAGATATTATCTATGCCACCATCTCTAATTTTTTCAACAGCTTTTATTACATCATTATTATTGTGTATTCTTCCAAGTAGCTTTAATTCATTTTCATTTGCAGATTGAACACCCAAAGAAATTCTATTAACACCTACTTTTGATATTTTATTAAAATCAATATTTAATGCAGATTTAGGATTCATTTCTATTGTAATTTCAGGTGAAATAATATTAAAACATAATTTTAATTGAGTAATAATCCTTACAAGATTTTCTGTACCAATAACGCTGGGTGTACCACCACCAATGTATATTGTATCAAAAACTTTATTAGTATATTTTTTCCCATAATATGTTGCTAGTTTAAGTAGATTATCAACATATGTATTAATTTCGTGAAAGTTATCTGCTTTAGAGTAAAAATCACAGTATAAACATTTGTTAGTACAAAAGGGTATATGTACATACAAACCACAATTATTGTTCATTGTTATCACCTTTATTAGAGTAGTATAAATATTATAATATTTTGTTTAACTAATAGTCAATGATAATTATGCTACCTATATATGCCATTTTGAAGAATTAAGAAATAATATATAAAACTTACATCTTAGTCAATACAAATTTAATTAAAAAAAGTGTTTTTACTATTGCTATAAACAGTGAATTAGAGTATAATATAGTCTGTATTTGTATTTATTTTCATTCTTAAGGAGGACAATAAAATGGAAAAAACAGAACAGTTATATGAGGGTAAAGCTAAAAAGGTATTCGCAACAGATAATCCTGATTATTGCATAGTATCATACAAAGATGACGCAACAGCATTTAACGGTTTGAAAAAAGGTACTATTGTTGGTAAGGGTGTTGTAAATAATAGAATGTCAAATTACCTTTGCAAAATGCTTGAAGAAAAAGGTGTTGAAACACATTTTGTTGAGGAAATTAACGAGCGTGACACAGTTGTAAAAAAAGTTGAAATTGTACCTTTGGAAGTTATTGTAAGAAATAAGGCTGCAGGTAGTCTTTCTAAGAGATTAGGTTTACCAGAGGGTACTCCAATGAAAACAACTGTTTTGGAGTTCTGCTATAAGGATGACGATTTAGGCGACCCTATTGTAAACGAGTATCATATTTTAGCAGCAGAGTTAGCTACAAAAGAAGAAGTTGACACTATAAGTGCAATGGCATTAAAAATTAATGAAATTCTATGCGATTTCTTTAGAAGCGTTAACATTGACCTAATAGATTTCAAGTTAGAGTTTGGTAGATTTAAGGGTGGTATTATTCTTGCTGACGAGATTTCTCCAGATACTTGTCGTTTCTGGGATGTAAATACTCAGGAAAAGCTAGATAAAGACCGTTTTAGAAGAGATTTAGGCGGTGTTGAAGAAGCATATGCTGAGGTAATGAAGCGTATTGGTCTTGCTTAATTACCATATTTCTTATGCACGCCCTATGGTTTATTAAATAGGAGGAAACATAGAATGAAAAATACATATGAGTCACCATTATCTTCAAGATATTGTGGCAAAGAAATGAAATATATTTTTTCACCAGATATGAAGTTCCGTACATGGCGTAAGCTATGGATTGCATTAGCTGAAACAGAAATGGAGCTTGGCTTACCAATTACACAGGAGCAAATTGATGAACTTAAAGCTAATGCTGATAATATAAATTACGAGGTAGCTGAAGAAAGAGAAAAGCTGGTTCGTCACGATGTAATGTCACACGTTTATGCCTATGGTACACAATGCCCAAATGCAAAGGGTATTATCCATTTAGGTGCAACATCTTGTTATGTTGGTGATAACACAGACATTATCATTATGACAGAGGCTATGAAGCTTATAAGAAATAAGCTGGTTACTGTTATTCGTAATCTTTCAGAATTTGCAGATAAGTATAAATCCTTACCTACTTTAGGATTTACACATTTTCAGCCTGCACAGCCAACAACTGTAGGTAAAAGAGCTACACTTTGGATTCAAGACCTATTAATGGACTTGGAAGATGTTGAATATCAGTTATCTAAGGCTAAGTTGTTAGGTTCAAAGGGTACAACAGGTACTCAGGCTAGTTTCTTAGAGCTATTTGAGGGCGACCACGAAAAGTGCCGTTTACTTGACCAGAAAATTGCTGAAAAAATGGGTTACAATGGTTGCTTTGCTGTTTCTGGACAGACTTATTCTCGTAAGTTAGATTCTCAGTTCTTGTCTGTTCTAAGCGGTATTGCACAGTCTGCTTCAAAATTCTCTAATGACATTAGATTACTTCAACATCTAAAAGAAGTTGAAGAGCCTTTCGAAAAGAATCAGATTGGTTCTTCTGCTATGGCTTACAAGCGTAATCCAATGCGTTCAGAAAGAATTACTTCACTAGCAAGATATGTTATGTGTGATGTACTTAACCCTGCTATTACTGCTGCAACACAGTGGTTTGAGAGAACACTTGATGACAGTGCTAACAAGCGTATAAGCGTAGCAGAGGCATTTTTAGGTGTTGATGCTATCTTGAATTTGTATGCAAATGTTGCAGATGGTCTTGTTGTATACGAAAAAGTAATAGAGCAAAGATTAAGAAAAGAGCTTCCATTTATGGCAACTGAAAATATTATGATGGACGCTGTTAAAAAGGGTGCAGACAGACAGGTTCTACACGAAAGAATCAGAGTTCACTCTATGGCTGCGTCAAGAGTAATTAAAGAAGAGGGTGGCGAAAATGACCTTCTTGAAAGAATTGCTAATGATGATGAGTTTGGTGTAACTCTTGAAGAACTTGTTTCTATTATTTCACCAGAAAAATATGTTGGTCGTGCTCCACAGCAGACTGAAGAGTTCTTAAATGAAATTGTAAAACCTGCACTAGCTCCATATGATAACATAGCTACTGAGCAGGCTGAAATTAATGTATAAATAACCACTTGGCAAAGCCAACAGGTATATATAAGGAGTGAATAAAAATGGTAAAAGCCATTGTAGGTGCTAACTGGGGTGACGAAGGTAAGGGCAAAATTACCGATGTACTTGCATCTGAATCTGATATAGTTATTCGTTTTCAGGGTGGTAGTAACGCTGGTCACACTATAGTAAACAACTATGGCAAGTTTGCACTTCATCAGCTACCATCAGGAGTATTTCACAGCCATATAACTAATATTATTGGTAACGGTGTTGCTCTTAGTGTAGAAAACTTTATTAAAGAAATGAAAGAGCTTGAGGACAGAGGTGTTCCAAAGCCAAATGTATTAATATCTGACAGAACACAGATTGTTATGCCTTATCATATAGCTTTTGACTGTTACGAGGAAGAGCGTTTAGGCAAAAACTCATTTGGTTCAACAAAAAGTGGTATTGCACCATTTTATGCTGATAAATATTCCAAAATTGGCTTTCAGGTTAATGAGTTATATGATGATGTTGATTCATTAAAAGATAAAATTGCAAGAGTTCTTGAAATAAAAAATGCTACTCTAAAAAATCTGTATAACAAAGAGCCTATTTCTCAACAGGAAATCTTTGATAAACTAATGGAGTACAAAGAGTTACTTAAACCTTATGTAGCAGATACATTCTCATTTACTTACGAAGCTGTTAAGGCAGGCAAAAATATTCTATTGGAAGGTCAGTTAGGTGCTTTAAAGGATACCGATTTTGGTATTTACCCAATGGTTACTTCATCTAATACAATCGCTGGTTATGGAGCGGTTGGTGCTGGAGTGCCACCATATGAGATTAAAGAGATTGTCACAGTTGTAAAGGCTTACTCAAGTGCTGTTGGTGCTGGAGAATTTGTTTCTGAAATTTTTGGCGAAGAAGCAGACGAGCTTAGAAGAAGAGGTGGCGACGGTGGTGAGTACGGTGCTACAACAGGCAGACCTAGAAGAATGGGCTGGCTTGATTTGGTTGCTACTCGTTACGGTTGCAGAGTTCAAGGTGCTACACAGGTAGCATTTACAGTGCTTGATGTTCTTGGCTATCTTGATGAAATTCCTGTTTGCGTTGCTTATGAGCTTGACGGTGAAAGAATTGATTATTTCCCATCTACAACAAAGCTAAAAAGAGCAAAACCTATTTTTGAGGTTCTTCCTGGTTGGAAGTGTGATATTTCTCATATCACTAAGTATGAAGATTTACCAGAGAACTGTAAGAAGTACATAGAATTTGCTGAGAAACATATTGGAGTACCAATTACTATCGTTTCTAATGGTGCAAAAAGAGAAAATATTATTTATAGATAAATTTTATTTATCTAATTAAACACTAAACAAACTAATAGTCACGGAAAAATCCCCAAATGATTGAGTTACATTTCAATCATTTGGGGAAAGTTTTTGTATTTATTTACAACAATATTGTATTATACTATTATATAAATCCTCCCCCATTAATAAAGGGAGAGGATAAATAACACCACATATATTTAAATACAGATAAAATTGAACATTCGATTTTCTATTATTATAATAGTTTAATATCAGATTATGTTTTGTATATTTAACATAAAATTTGTAGTTCTAATTATGGTCGCATTATTGCTAGTTTGCCGGTTGTTTTGTTGAAAGTGAAAGAATATTTACCGCCTTTAGCAAAAAAAACAGATGGCAACTTAAAGGAAGAATTAAGTGTTCTTGTGCCTTTGTCGTTAAATGCACAATTTGCTCCATAGGCAACACCGTGGTCATATAATTTGAAAGTGTAAAAACCTTTCTTTAGGGTAATGGTTCCTTTAGCTATGTTACTTTCACCGTTATTATCGTCTAGCTCCAAATTAAAATCATCACCTGCTATGTGTATGTTGCTTCTTGGTTGTACTGCATTAACATGTGTTATTTCTCTAGCTGAAATTTGGTTTGTTTCGGGTCAAAGGTGAAAGTATACATATCTCCATCCGAATCCAAATATGGTGTATGTTTTCCCTCTGTACCCACCTTAAGTGGTTCGAAAGACGACATCTCTATAACAAAACCACTTTCAATTCCATATAACTCGGTTCCTTTATTTATTAATTTAAATTTCAGTCTACCATCAGGTAAATATACTGAACCAGTTGAAAGGCTTGTACCACTTACAGGTTTAAGCACTAAATTTATGACTTCATAATCAGACACTCCTACATCTGTTAAGTATACATCTGGTATATCCCCTATGCGTTTAACAGAAAGAGCATTAGTTTTTGTATTAAATTCAAAGCTGTATGTACCACCGGTTGCAACTAATTTTGTTTTTGTTTTATATCTTGGATTACAGGTTAAGCTACCTTTTGTACTGTCATTGATAGTTTTATTATAGCCAAAAATATTTTTACCATCTAAAATATTAAAAACATCACCTTTTTGTACATTAAATTCATATGTACCCTCTTGCAATACAATTTCTCCACTTTGTATATTACCTTTCTCATATGTTAAATCTAATTTAAAATCATTAAAAACAACAGTAGAAAAACCTGCCGGATTTTCAAGAGAACAATTAAAATGCACCTCAAAATCGTCTTTATAAATATTAGTATAAGTGTTCATCCACTCTTCTTCGCTACCCTCATAATATATCGTTCCACCATAGGTGCGGCGTACAGAAGCAAAAGATTTATTAGTTCCTTTAGGAACATATATTGCCTTAACACCTCCGAATGCACCTGATCCCCACTCAGTAACATTTTTTCCTAAGACTACATAGTTTAAATTACAATCGTAAAATGCATCGAAACCAATTTTAGTAACACTATCAGGTATGATAATAGAAGTTATTTTTTTGCAACCCTTAAATGCTTCGTTTTCAATCACTTCAACACCATCAGGAATAGTCACGTCTATTAAATTCTCACACTCCATAAATGCATTCTCACCAATAAACTTAACGCTATTAGGAATATTAACGGTAGTTAATTTTCTTTGGTACTCAAAACAGCCTGGACCAATTTCAGTTACTGTATCTGGAATTGTTACACTTGTGATATGAGTATCCGTGATACTTTCGTCCTCTATATAATACTCCCTACCGATATACTTAACAGTATATCCGTCAATTGTACTTGGAATTACCAAATTTGTGTCAGTTCCTGAATAACGATCAATTCTTGCATATCCATCTTCATCAACTTCATATTGATAATCCCCACTTGTTCCACCTGTTTTGCCAACTAAAGCTTCATTTATTATTGTGGCATTAGCGTTAATGCCTGTTACAGATACTAATGATATTATTATACAAAATGTAAGAATAATGGATATTATTTTTTTACTTTTAGGTTTCATATTATTTCCTCCTTTTTTATAATTGGCATTATCTTACATTAATATAGTACCACTTTTTTAGAATAAAGTAAAGTGATAAATATTGTTTTTAAGGTATAATAAAAAACTATTTATTCATTATTTTTAATTGAAACAGCAAGAAGATGTCCAGACAAACCTATAATTTCTTCGCAGGTGTCTAAAAGTCTTACTGTATTCATCAGGGCATTTTTTGAGGCTTCGTTTTCCCACAGCTTTTCAATATCCTTTGCAAGCCACGCACCACCCATAATTCCATGAACAACTGCTTCTTCAAAACCACCTGCAAAAAGCTCTTTTCTTAGAGCTTTTGCTGTATGCAGATAGGCACTGCCTAAACCACTATATACTTTATTGTCAGGGTTTATATGATTACCGTTCTTAATTTCACCCTCTACCATCTTTATAAAGTTAGGGTCTTCAAGAGTTTTGTTAGGGTTATCTCCAAAAGGATTGTACACCGTAATATTATGAAGTAATACTTAATATGGAGTTAATGCTGCCGAAAATAACACGCCATTATCTTTAAGAAGTCTGCGACTTTCTTTTATTGCTAATATTCGCTCTTCATAATTGGTAATATGATATAAAGGCCCCATTAAAAGCACTGCATCTGCACTTTTATCTTTTCTTGGAACAGACAGTGCATCACAAACCTCAGCAGATTTGAGTTTGCAATTTGGATATTCCTTGCCAAGTGTTTTGCTCATTTCTATGTTTTTAGGGAACAAGTCAAACAGATGTACTTCATAACCAAGAGAAGCAAGCCACCACGAATATTCGCCATAGGCACCACCTATATCATAAATCACAGCAGGGGCTTTTGGCAGTTTTTCCAGCAATATTTCTTTAGTTCTTTCAAATTCAATAAGTCCTATATCTTTTCTTAATCTGTTGTGTTCAAAGCCTGACTCGTAATATGCCAGAGCAGAATTGTCTACTGATTTTGATGTTTTCATAATATTTTTCTCCTTTTTCATTAAATTTGTTTTGTTGTTCTATTTCTTTTGAATTATTTTGTTGGTGAGCGGACTGTTCCGACATATTAGTTCCTCCTTTTCAATAAAAATAAACAGCGGTCAAAGGCACGAACCCTTGACCGCTGATGCTTGTAGCTAGAATTTACAAACACAACAAACTAAGCCCGTTGCCAAAATATGACTCGGACTGTTGCTGATTCATTTTTACATAGTAAGCGTAAATCATAGTTTGTTGCTCCTTTTTAAGAATTTTTTCCATTCTAACATACGAAAAATCACTTGTCAAGCCAAAAAATATTTTCTTTGTAGTTTTACAAAGTGGATATTTCCTAGAATTTTTGTCCCAAATGTGCTATAATCTTCTAGTTTATAATATGTACAACCAAAAAAGAAGGTGAGAAAAATGGCAAAAGAAGTTAATTACAAAGATACCACAAGGGCTTTAGCATATGAACTTTGGATGAAAGCACCAAATCCAATGGTTACATTTTTCAAAACACTTGATGTAACAAATTTAATCAGAGTATCTAAAAGAAAAAATTTGAAATTTAATATGCTGTTAGATTACTGTATTGGGAAATCAGCCAGTAATATAAAGGAATTTTATATACTACCAGTTGGTGAAAAATTAATCCAATATGATACTATTGCAGTTAATACCATTGTAAAAAATAAAAACAATGAAGTAAACTCCTGCGATATTCTATATACTGATGATTTAGCTACATTTAATATGGAATACTTAAAATACACAACACAAACCGCCCAAATGTGTTGCGATAGAGATTTGTCAACTGACAGTATGGTAATAGGTACATCTGCTATTATTGATACAGAAATTGACGGTGCTGTTGGTATGAATAGTGGTATTTTCAATAATCCATTTATAATTTGGGGGAAATACCGAAAAAAGTGGTTTAAATATTATCTTTCAATATCTTTTCAATTTCACCACACTCAAATGGACGGTGCCCATGCAGGAAAATTTTTAGAAAATCTGCAAATAGAAATCAATAGTTTAAAATAAATCTAAATTATAGGACAAGTTAAATTCAAATTTAATTACTTACTGATTACAACTAATTTATTAATATAGTGATATACGCTTCACTTAATAATAATATTTAATATGAATAAATTTACTGGAAATTTAGGTTTTGATTTTTATTTTTAGTATTTGTAATATCATTGTTTGTCTGTTTTTAATTAATTCATAAATATGTAATATTTAATGTTTATACTGTTATTAAGCACCTTGTTAGGTGTTGTTTGCATTGCAAGGTTTAAACAATATATTGGTTGATTTTTATTATCTCCTTTGATATACTATAATGTGGTACTTTATATTGATGTAAGTAATACTTCCGAAAGGGTTAATGAAATGAAATATTGTGAAGAATGTAATATAGTAACAAAAGATAATGTTATTATGTGTCCACACTGTAAAAGAGATATTTTAAAATCAGGAGAACCTCAAGCGACTTTTCCAATAACAGTGGTTAGAGCATCAGGCTTTGAGTACCAAAGAATATGCGGTGCATTAGAATCTGAAAATATACCTTACAGTACAAAAACAGTTAAAAAGAAATTTGCCAATAATGCTGTTACAGGTAAAACTAATGCAGAATACGATGTTTTAGTTCCTTACCAATATTACGCAAAAACCTTTGAATTGTTGGTGGGAATAAATGCTATAAATCCAGACGATGCAGATTTTGAAGATAAATTTGTGGTGTCACAAAAATCTGAAACTCTAAAAGAATTTGATGGTGAAGATTACTACAGCACTAAAAATAAGGTAATTCGACTTTTATCGGTAGTTCTAATGTTAGCATTAGTTGCAGGTGTAGTATTTGGTGTAGATGCTATAGTAGCTTTAATAAAAAATATATTTAGTTAATTTAACATTAAACTTAGGTTATGTTGAATGTTAAATTAAAATCAGTATAGTATAATAAAAGCATTGAAAATTAAATATTTATAATATATGTAAAATAGAGGGAGCATACTGGTAATGGTGGATTTTTCTGTGTTAAAAAGAATTACAATAATCTGTGGTCATTATGGATGCGGTAAAACTAACTTTGCTTTGAATCTTGCTTTAGATTTAGCAGATAAGGGCGAAAAGATAACTTTGGTAGATTTAGATGTAGTAAACCCCTATTTTCGCAGTTCCGATTATAAAGCCATTCTGGAAGAAAAGGGTATCTATGTAATAGCACCTTGCTATGCGGGTACTAATGTAGACACACCGTCGCTTTCTGCTGAGATTGACACTGTGTTTACTAAAAAAGACAGAATGGTTATTTTTGATGTAGGTGGTGACGACGCTGGTGCTTTTGCCTTGGGTAGGTACTCAGGCAAGATTATGCAAGAACCATATACCTTCATCTATCTTATAAATAAATATAGAAATTTAACTCAAACCCCAGAACAAGCTGTTGAGATATTAACTGAAATTACAAAGGCTTGTAAGTTAAAACCAACATGTATAGTTAACAATTCTCATTTACAAGGTGAAACTACCCTTGAAACCATTCGTCAAGGGCTTTCCTACGGAGAACAGGTATCTAACCAATTAAACTTACCTTTGTTGTGTACTACTGTACCAAACAATTTACAAAATGAATTATTATCCGAAAATGCTGATTTCTATTCTGTTAAAAGGATTGTAAAAACACCTTTTGATAATTCTATTTAAGTAAAATATTAATAGTTGTTATATATTAATTTCTTAGAAAGGAATGAAAGTAGTGGCTAGAATTGAAATAAATGAAGATTTATGCAAGGGCTGTGAAATGTGTGCAAACGCTTGTCCTAAGAAGATAATTAAGCTAGATAAATCTAAATTGAACACAAAGGGCTATCATCCTGCAACACTTATAGATGAAGAAAAGTGTATTGGCTGTAAGGCTTGTGCTACTATGTGCCCAGATGTGGCTATAACCGTATATCGTTAAAGCAACACGAAAGGATATGAGGATATGGAAGATAAAATTTTAATGAAGGGTAACGAGGCACTTGCCGAAGCTGCTATACAGGCAGGTTGCAGACACTTTTTTGGTTATCCTATTACACCTCAAACAGAGGTTGCAGCATATATGGCTAAAAGAATGCCACAGGTTAATGGTACATATCTGCAAGCTGAATCGGAAATTGCTGCTGCAAATATGGTGTTGGGTGCAGCAGGTGCAGGTGTTAGAGCAATGACATCTTCAAGCTCTCCTGGTATCAGCCTAAAGTCAGAGGCAATTTCGTATATGGCTGGCAGCGATATTCCTGCATTAATTGTAAATGTTCAGCGTGGTGGCCCAGGATTAGGCGGAATACAGCCATCACAGTCAGACTATTGGCAGGCAACCAAAGCTACAGGTCACGGAGATTTTCAAATCTTAGTATTTGCTCCGGCTACAATACAAGAAATGGTAGACTTGGTAGGCTTAGCTTTTGATAAGGGCGACCAATATAGAATGCCTGCAATGATATTAGCAGACGGTATGCTAGGACAAATGATGGAACCTGTTAAACTTCCACAAAGTACAAATTCTAAAATGATTGACAAGCCTTGGGCTTGCTGTGGTCATCAAAATAAAAGAGAACACAATGTCCTTAATTCTCTATTTCTTACTCCTAGTGACCTAGAGTCCTTGGTAATAGAAAGATACAAAAGATACGAAATAATAAAAGAAAACGAGCAAAGATGGGACGAGTATCTTCTAGATGATGCAGATATAGTACTAGTTGCTTACGGTGCATCTGCAAGAGTATCTCACACAGCTGTAGATATGGCTAGAAGCAAAGGAATAAAGGCAGGCTTGCTAAGACCAATTACATTATGGCCATATCCAACAAAGGCTTTTGAAACCCTAAAAGAAACCGCTAAGGCATTTATTAGCGTAGAAATGAGTATGGGACAAATGGTTGATGATGTAAAACTTGCCATTGAATGTAGAAAGCCTGTTAGCTTTGTTGGCAGAACAGGTGGTAAAATTCCAACACCTGGTGAAGTACTGGATAAAATTATAGAAGTAGGGGGTAGCTGTTAATGGAACAGGTAGTTTTCAAAAAACCACACGCTTTAACTGATATTCCATTTCATTACTGCTCAGGCTGTACACACGGTATTATTCATAGATTAGTTGCCGAGGTTATTGATGAGCTTGGGTGTGAGGGCAGAACTGTTGGTATTTCTCCAGTTGGTTGTGCAGTAATGAATTACGATTATTTTAATTGCGATATGATAGAAGCACCTCACGGCAGAGCTCCTGCTGTTGCTACAGGGGTTAAGCGTGCGTGTCCTGATAATGTAGTTTTTACATATCAGGGCGATGGTGATCTTGCTGCAATAGGCACAGCAGAAACTGTACACGCAGCAACTCGTGGCGAAAATATAACTATTATCTTTGTTAATAATACAATTTACGGTATGACAGGTGGTCAAATGGCACCAACCTCTATACCTGGCCAAGTAACTCAAACTACACCATATGGTAGAGATACAAATAAAGCTGGTTTCCCAATAAGAGTTTGTGAAATGCTTTCAACTCTTGACGGTGTAGCATTTGCACAGCGTTGTTCAGTTGACTGTGTAAAAAATGTAAATGAAACTAAAAGAGCTATAAAAAAGGCTTTTCAAAATCAAATAGAGGGAAAAGGATTTTCAATAGTAGAAATCCTATCAACTTGCCCTACAAACTGGGGTATGGACCCAATAAAGTCATTAGACTGGCTTAGAGAAAATATGATTCCTTACTATCCTCTTGGTGTGTATAAGGATGAAAAGAAAGGAGCCAGATTAGAAAATGAGTAAAGAGTTTAATATACTATTTGCTGGTTTTGGCGGTCAGGGTGTGCTGTTTTCTGGAAAAATAGCTGCCTATGGTGGATTATTTGATAACAAGCATATAACTTGGTTACCATCTTATGGCCCAGAAATGCGTGGAGGTACAGCAAACTGTAGTGTATGTATTTCAGATGAGCCTATAGGCTCACCTTGCGTTGTTTCTCCTAATGCCTTTGTAGCACTTAATTTGCCTTCTTTCAGAAGATTTAAAGATAGGGTTGTACCAGGGGGAACAATGGTTGTTGATAGCTCAATGATTCCCGAAAAATGCGACAGAACAGATATAAATGTTGTTTATGTTCCTGCAAAAAAATTAGCAGAGGAAAATAATATTGAAGGGCTTTCAAATATTATTTTACTTGGAAAGCTATTTAAGGAAGTAGGCTTTTGCACAGCAGAGTCATTAGATAAAGCCATATTAAAGTGTGTACCAAAAAGTAAACAGCATTTAATCGAACCAAATAGATTGGCTCTTAAAATAGGTTATGATGCATAATAACAAGTACGATTGTGTTGTGTGGGATTGGAACGGAACAATAGTAGATGATGTTAATGCGTCATTAATGTCGGTAAATGATATGCTAATAAAGCGTAATATGCCCATTATAACCATAGAGCAATATCACAGCTATTTAGATACTCCAATTTCTAAATTTTATGAGCATTTATTTGATTTAAATCAAATAACCTTTGATATTATTCAAAAAGAGTTTAATAGTGGTTATGCTAAGCATATAAAAGAAAATCCATTAAACGATGGTTCTCTTGAAATTATGCAGTTACTAAAGGAAAAAAATATAAACCAGGTTATTGTTTCATCATCTCATCAAGATATTGTTGAAGAGGGTGCAAAACGGCTTGGCGTTACAAAATATATAAGCTATATATCAGGCTCCAGCGATAATTTTGTTGGCAGTAAGGTGCAAAGAGCAAAAAATGTAATAAATAAATTTACAGATGACTATAGTAGAGTTGTAGTTATAGGCGATACTCTACACGATTGTCAGTTAGCTAACGAAATAGGTTCAGATTGTATTTTGCTTTCAACTGGTCATCAAAGTAAGGCTGATTTATTATCTACAGGTAAACCTGTTATAGATAGCTTGAAACAATTAATAAAATATTTATTTTAGCTGTAAGGGTGTCGATAATGTCGTCACCCTTAATTGTGCTGAAAATGATAAATCAATATAGATAAGTAAATATAATATAGACAAGAGGTGCAAAATGTTTAATTTATTTGATAAAACATCAGGTGGCATAAAAAATGGGCCTGTTGAATACATTATAGTGGGTTTAGGTAACCCTGGAAAAGAATATGAACACACAAGACATAATGCAGGTTTTTTAGCTATTGACAAAATAGCAGAAAAATTTGGTTGCAATATAACAAAGCTAAAATATAAGGCGTTAACAGGTACCTGTACAATATCTGGAAAAAGTGTATTGCTTATGAAACCTCAAACATTTATGAATCTAAGTGGCGAGGCTGTAGTGCAGGCAATGAATTTTTACAAAATCAAGCCAGAGAATGTTATAGTTTTATTTGATGACATCTCACTTCCTGTTGGTAAACTTAGAATAAGACGTAAGGGAAGTGACGGTGGTCAAAAGGGTATGCGTAGTATTATTGAATTAAGTGGACAGGATAATTTCCCAAGGGTTAAGATAGGTATTGGAGAGAAACCTAATCCAAAGTGGCAGTTGGCAGATTGGGTGTTATCACGATTTACCAGTGAAGAATTAAAGACATACGACAGTCTTACAGATAAAATTTGTACTGCTGTAGAGTATATTTTAGCTGATAGTATAGATAAAGCTATGTCACAATTTAACTCATAAGAGGATAACAATATGAAATTTTTAGATAATATAATTTCAAAGCTACCTGAATACGAAACTCTAAAAAAAGCAGTCGCAAAGGGTAATTGTGCAGTTGCTGCTACAGGTTTAACAGGTATTCACAAGGCACATATTATCAATTCACTCCCATCTTCTCAGAAAATGGGAGCATTTGTGGTTGTTTCAGAAGAACACGAGGCACAGGTTTTGGTAAATGATTTGCTTTCTATGGGTAAATCAGCTTGTTTTTATCCTATGAGAGATTTTATTTATAGAGATATAAACAGTAAGTCAAGAGAATATGAGCATCAGCGTATTAATGTTCTTTGCAAAATTCTAAATAATAGCGTTGACGTGGTTGTTACAACAATAGATGCCTTGGCACAATATACAATACCTCCTGCTATTCTAAAACAGGCAACAGCTACATTAAAAAGCGGTGCAGAAATACCTATTGATAATGTAACAAACGCCCTTATACTAAACGGTTACGAGAGAACAGATATTGTAGAGGGTGCAGGTCAGTTTGCTCAACGTGGAGGAATTGTAGACCTTTTTATGCCTGATATGGATAAGCCGGTTCGTATAGAATTTTGGGGAGATGAAATTGACACAATCAATACCTTTGATATAGAAACTCAAAGGCGAGTTGATTATGTAGAAGAAATTACAATAACCCCATCTGTAGAGGTTCTTGTACAGGATAAGCAAAGTCTTTCCCAAAAGATAGAAGAATGTATAGCTGACTTAAAGGGTAAAAACTCTGCAAAAGCAAAGGAGATACTCCAAAAGGAAGCAGATAGTTTGTCTGCTGGAGTTACCATAGGCTCTATAGATAAGTTTATTGGTTTAATATATAACCAAAAGGCTACACTTCTTGATTATGTAAGTGACAGAATTATTTTTATTTCGGAACAGACCAAGGTTAAGGCAAGACAAAGTTCCTACTATACACAGTATAATGCAGAAATAAAGGATAATTTTGCTGTTGGCACATTGTGTAAGGGCTTTGAGGAGTATTGTGCAGATAAATATGAGGTATGGAGCTTTTTTGAAAATCATACCACGGTATTTTTAGATAACTTTACACACGGTTCTTATGAATTAAAATTAAAGGAGCTTGTTACATTTACAGCAAAACAGCTTTCTCTTTGGAGTGGTTCATATGCTATTCTTAAAGAAGAATTAAATATGGACTTTAACAGAGAAATATCTATGGTTATTTTAGCTGGTACATCTAAAAGTGCTTCATCGCTACAGCAACAGCTTTTAGATGACGGTTATCCTGCTATTTTGGTAGATGATATTGAAACACCTACCCCTAATAATATATATGTAATGGCTGGCACACTGTCAGCAGGCTTTGAATATCCTATTGCAAAATTTAGACTGTTATCACACGGTACAGTGTTTGCACCTGTAAAAAAGAAAAAAGTTACAAGACCTAAAAATGCACAGCAGGTTTATTCTCTTGAAGAATTAAGTGTTGGGGATTATGTTGTTCATTCTAAATACGGTATAGGTGTATATCGTGGAATAAACAAGATGGAAAATGATGGTGTTGTAAAGGATTATATTACAATTCAATATGCTAAGGAAGATGAGCTGTTTGTACCGGTAACACAGCTTGATATGGTGTCTAAGTATATTGGGCCTAAGGAAGATAACAAAGTTAAGCTAAGCAATCTTGGTGGTGCTGATTGGTCAAAAGCAAAATCCAGAGTTCGCAGTGCCGTTAAAGATATTGCCCGTGAGCTTACAAAGCTGTATGCAGAACGTATGAAAGCAAAGGGATATGCTTTTTCTCAAGATAGTGAATGGCACCACGATTTTGCAGCTCATTTTGAATATGAAGAAACCACCGACCAATTAAGATGTATAGATGAAATTACAACCGATATGGAAAGAGTTGCACCTATGGACAGATTGCTATGTGGTGATGTTGGCTTTGGAAAAACAGAGGTTGCGTTAAGGGCAGCCTTTAAATGTGTAGCCGACTCAAAACAATGTGCATTACTTTGTCCTACAACTATACTTGCGTGGCAACACTTTCAAACTGCGTTAAGAAGATTTGAAGGATTTCCTGTTAAAATAGAGTTGCTTTCACGCTTTAGAACATCTGCACAACAAACCGAGATACTAAGGCAACTAAAAAAAGGCGAAATAGATATGATTATTGGTACACATCGTCTTATTTCCAAAGATGTTGAATTTCGTGATTTAGGTTTGGTTATTATTGATGAGGAACAGCGTTTTGGTGTAGCACAAAAGGAAAAATTCAAAGAAATTTGTAAAAATATAGATGTGCTTACTCTTTCTGCAACACCAATTCCAAGAACTCTTAATATGGCTATGAGTGGTATTAGAGATATGTCGGTTTTGGAGGAAGCTCCACAGGATAGACAGCCTGTACAAAGCTATGTAATGGAATATGACCAAGAGGTTGTGCATGAAGCCATAAGACGAGAATTAAGGCGAGGCGGACAGGTATTTTACCTTCATAACAGTGTAGATACAATAACCAGCTGTGCCTATAATATATCTCAAGCTATACCAGAAGCAAGAGTTGGCATTGGTCACGGCAAAATGGGAGAGGGAGAGCTTTCTGAAGTTTGGCGACAAATGCTAGAGCAAGAAATAAATGTCCTTGTTTGTACTACCATTATCGAAACCGGTGTTGATATTCCAAATGCTAATACTCTTATAATTGATAATGCTGACCATATGGGACTATCACAGCTTCATCAGTTGCGTGGAAGAGTAGGAAGATCTTCAAGACGAGCATATGCCTATTTTACTTACCGCCCAATGAAAGTGCTTACAGAGGTTTCTGCAAAGCGTTTGTCAGCAATAGAAGAATTTACAGAGTTTGGCAGTGGCTTTAAGATTGCTATGCGTGACCTTGAAATTAGAGGTGCAGGAAATGTCCTTGGTGCTCAACAGCACGGTCATATGGAGGTTGTAGGCTATGATATGTACCTAAAGCTACTAAATGAAGCTATTAGGGAAGAAAGGGGAGAAGAGGCTACACCAACCGATATAGAATGTTCAGTTGATGTACCTATCCCTGCACATATTCCAGAGGATTATATACCATCACTAAAATTACGTATTGCAATGTATAGAAGAATTGCAGATATTCGTAGTAAAGAAGATGCAGACGATGTTATAGATGAGCTTATAGACCGTTTTGGCGATGTTCCATCATCTGTTATGGGGTTAATTAACGTGGCACTTATTCGTAACCGAGCATCTCAATATGGAATACAAGAAATTAAACAGCTTGATACTAGCATAGTATTATATCTTGCAGATGTACGCACTCCAAAGGTGGCAGAGCTTTTAGATAAACTTGCAGGTCAATCTATGTTAAAGATAGATGGAAGACCAAGAATATGTGTAACAATGAAAAAATACACACCACCATTGAAGGCACTTACTCAAATTTTTGATTTATAAAAAATAAACTCTACTTAAATAAAAAAGTTTTAAGTAGAGTTGGGTATTGTCATAAATATAAAGTTTCCAATTATTGCATTTTTATATTATGTTGGTTATAATTAATAATGTACAGCTAATATACTAATCGTTAAAAATTTGAATAGAACAAATACAAGGAGGTAGATTTTATCTTAGTTATAAAAATTATAGGAATGATATTAGCTATTATTTTAGCTGTTATATTCCTTTTAATCCTCCTTGTACTTATAGTTCCTGTTAATGTTGTAATTCAAAAAGATTCTCAAAAGTTAGCAAAAATATATGTAAAAATATTATTTTTATCAATAGGAGATGCTGACTCAACTAGTCCAATAATTAAAAAATTTACAGGAAAATTTAATAATAAAAAAGAAAAGGATTCTAC
>JAXKHT010000046.1:0-10853 GCA_036549705.1 Acutalibacteraceae bacterium
CATTTATGCCGACAACCAAGAAGACAAAGAAAAGATACTAGAATAAACAAAAGTAGTAACAGTAACAGAACCAACAAACAAAAGTATAAACGGAGGTACAAACAATGGATAATTTTAAAGCAACAATCAGAGAATCAAGCAAACAACTCACAGCACGTGAGAAACTAAAGTATATGGATACTCAACTATCCACAAACCTTTCAGAAGTCACAGATGAGATTATTATAACTCCCGACTTCTATGTAGTTGTAGATGTTCACAACGAAAACTCAGAAGACAAAGACTATGTACAGTATCATGTAATTGATAAAGACGGTACAGACTACTATACAGGTTCAGATAGTTTTTGGAGGGCTTTTAAGACTATATTTGACACCATGTTAGGTGAAGAAGAAGACTATCAAATTAGAGTATTCCAACGTGAATCAGCAAACTATAAAGGCAAATACTTTATATCGTGTGCTATAGTGTAATTATGAAATAATAGTTACGCAGAGTGAAGTTGTTTAAACACTTCACTCTTTTTCAGTTTTAACCTAAAAAGAGTGATTATAATGGAGGTATTTAGTATAATGTATATAATTATATAAATAAGGGTATAGGTTAATAAGTATGAGTAAAAAAAGAAAAAAGAAAAACGTCAATTTATTTGACAACCCTAGTTCATACCCGAACTTTAGTTTACCCAATATACACACCTATTATAGACCTAATAGGTCCACATTATCTAATATCAATATAAAAGGTATAAAAACGACAGTAAAAAGACCACAAACAAGGATAGTAAAGTTTCGTGGGTCCAACTTGTCAGAATTACGTCAAGAATACAATAAGCAAGTCACCCGTATTCATAATATAGAACGTAAGCTTGTTAATCAGGGATACATCGTAAAAACAAGTGTACCTGACGTGTTACCAAAACGTGTAACACGTAATTATATTGAGAAGTTAAAAAGCATAAAGCCAGCAGATATACGTGCAAACGTAAGTACACCTGTAGAGCTATATGGTGGTAATGTTATTTTGGTTAAAAGTTCTGATATAAAGAAACCGAAACCAAAAAGAAAACCACTAAAGAAAAAGACTATACAACCAAAACCAAAAACACCTGAGATAACTGAGAATGTAAAGAGAATAATCTACAAACAGAAGTTAGGTAACTACAATCCTACTGAAATGTTTACTGACTATGATGCGTTATCGGAAAGTGAAAAGAAAATGTTAAAAGAAAACATTAACAATTTCACTATGAATGACGTAATCCAAGACGTATACATTGACAACAATTTTCAGTTAGGTGACGACTCAGATATTACATTAGAGTCTTTTGGTGAGGAAGTTATATTCCCAGACGTAGTTGTAGAAGGAATGAAAAATCCTGACAACCCTAACAGTGCAAAGTTAAACCTCGATAAAGTATCGCCTGAAGTAGAAAAGCTTGTCAATGAGATGAATGTCTATCACGCAAGCGGTCATGGTATAGAAGACTTTTATTATAACAAAGTCATGCAAATGCTTGACAGATTACCTGAAGATAAAGTAGTGTATTCAGGTGGTAAAAGGCACAATATACCTGATATAAGAATGACTGCAAAATATGCTTTGCAAAACACTTATAATGACATTGAAAACTATTATCCTGATGACACAGTAGATATAGCATTGTTTAAATTTGACCAATATCTAGGCGACCACATAAGTGAAATAGCAAGGGAAATAGAAGTGATAATATTCGAGTCAAAAGACCAAGGGGCAGTGTACAACTCTAAGGATAAACTATTAAAGATATTAGTAATGAATGATACAGATGTTCTTACTAGTATAGCAGAACAGTTCGAGTACTGAACGTAACATTTAAAGTATTAGTATTATTGCAATAACATTAATTTTAGGGACTAGTCAAAATAAGATTAGTCCCTATTTATAATAGTGAGGAATAAGTATGAGTAAACAAAAAAGAATACATAAATATGTAGGTGATTTTGAAACTACAGTTTATGAGGGACAAACAAACACACAAGTATGGGCATCAGCTATCGCAGATATGGAAAGTGATGAAGTACTAGTACACCACAGTATAGACGAAACGTATGAGTGGTGTAAGAAACAACATGGGACGATAAGAATATACTACCACAACCTAGGTTTTGACGGATGTTTTTGGTTGTACTATCTTAAAGAGAAACTACACTTTAAGCAAAACTTTATATTAGAAGATGAAGACAACCCTTATGAAGGAAAGTGGGCAAAAGAAAAAGAACTACACTCACGTGAGTATATACTATCTATATCAGACAGAGGTGTATGGTATTCTTTAGTATTTAAAATAGGCAGAGTAACAGTAGAATTACAAGATAGTTTAAAACTACTACCATTTTCAGTAAAGGCTATAGGTAAAGCATTCCAAACAAAGCATCAAAAATTAGATATGGAATATGAGGGATTCAGATTCCCAGGTTGTGAGATAACTGACAAAGAAAAAGAATACATTATTAATGACGTTTTAGTAGTAAAGGAAGCTTTACAGATAATGTTCAGTCAGGGTCACGATAAACTAACAATAGGCTCATGTTGTTTAGGTGAGTATAAAAAGATATTAAGAGAAACCTGTACTCATGCATACGGTAGAGCTAAGCCTGAGGGCGGTGAGTCGTGGTATCGTCACTTCTTTCCTGACCTTTCTCAAATAAAAGTACCTACTTCATACGCAACCACAAAGTTAGAGAAAAAAGGTGAAGTAGACTTCACAGCAGACACTTATATACGTCATTCATACCAAGGTGGGTGGTGTTATGTAGTTCCTGAAAAAGCTGGTAAGATAATTGAGCATGGTCTTACAGCTGACGTTAACTCTTTGTATCCTAGTGTAATGCACTCCGAAAGTGGCAATGTATATCCGTATGGTATGCCAACATTCTGGAAAGGTAACAAGATACCACAGGTGTGTTTTAATAAGGATAAATACTATTTTATTAGATTCAAGTGTAGATTCTATTTAAAAGACGGATATCTTCCTTTTATACATATAAGGAATGACTACAGATATAGGGGAAATGAAAACCTAAAGACTAGTGATGTATACAACCCTGAAACAGGAAAGTATGAACGTTACTCAAAAGGTAAGTTTGGATTAGAAGACACTGTTTGTACAATGACTCTTACAGGTGTTGATTTTCAACTTTTCTTAAAGCACTATAGAGTAGAAGACTTTGAAATATTAGACGGTTGTTTCTTTAATGCTAGGGCAGGACTATTCGACGGTTATATAAATAAGTATGCCCAAATAAAGAAAAATTCTAAAGGTGCTGTAAGAACACTTGCAAAGTTGTTTCTAAATAACCTATACGGTAAGTTCGCTAGTAGCACTGATTCTTCATTTAAAGTACCCTTTACAAATGATGACGGACTAATCAGGTTTAGGACTATTACAGCCAACGAAAAGACAATAGGCTACATACCCGTTGGTAGTGCTGTTACAAGTTACGCAAGACACTTTACTATAACACACGCCCAGGCTAACTACTATGGTCCACACGAACGTGGATTTATATATGCTGATACTGATTCAATACACTGTGATTTAGATAAAGAAGAGCTTGTAAGTATAAAAATACATCCTACTAACTTTAATTGCTGGAAACTAGAAACGTTTTGGGATAAGGGTATATTCGTAAGGCAAAAGACATATATAGAACACGTAACACATGAGGATGAAGAACCACTAGATACGAAAGAATACTTCTATTTGATAAAGGGTGCAGGACTTCCTAAACTTGCAAACGGATATTTAAACTGTGCACTCCAAAATAAGGACATAAAAGAGGAAAGTAAAAAGGTACTTCCTCTGACTAATACAGGTGAAATTAAAAAATTAGATGAAGACACACGCACGTGGATACTTGAAGGGAAGGACCTTACAGATTATAGAGTAGGTATGGTTATACCGTCAGGTAACTTGAAATCGTCATTTATAAAAGGTGGTAAACTATTAATAGATAAACCATATGTGATGCAAAGTAATTCCCTTATATAACTAAAAGACACTCTAAAATAGAGTGTCTTTTTAATATTCATTAACAATGCTAATATAAATCAGTTAGTAAGGCTGAATGTAGGTGTGCACTCTATTTCAGGTGTACTATCACACACTACAAGATATACAAGACATTGTTGAATACACTTATATTATATACTAATCACAATCTTATTGCAACTAATTGTAGAAAGCATTCCTGACACATTAAATTCTTAAATCTAACAATACCTAATGAATAATAGTCACGCATGGTAGAAATGAATACATCATTAGTTCTAAGCATTATATAATTAATCTCATGGTCACTATTAGTTACAGAGATACGACGTGGAAAACTTTCGTCGTAGTTGTCGTCAACGTATACAATCCCTTCGTTTTTATACTCTTTTATTGAATAATTGATGTCGTTATATTTTAACGTGGCTATGTATGACGGTCTTGATTTAGTATTAATGTTAGGCACAATAAAAGAATAGTTGTCTAGCAGCTCTTCACCACTAGTGGAATATCTATTGTATTCTGAGTCACCAAAGGCTCTATTAAAACTTGAGTCTTCCTGAGCCTTTTTAGCTGACTCAATAACGATTCTCTCAAGCACAAAACCGTCACCTTTTAAGTACTTTGTTTTAGAGTCTATTCTTGTATGTACACCAAAGGCTACATAATACGGATTTATGATAGTTACAGGGTTCGATAACATATACACAGGAACGTACCTAGACTGTTTACCCTGACCCCTTGCTATAGAGGTGTGTATAGAATGAAACTTCCTGAGTTCATTGTTACAGTAATTATTTGTTTCAGACTGAAATTCATCAAACAGTATACTTGTAACTTCTGAGAAGATATGAGAATACTTTTTTACTGCGTCAGCTGAATTAAGGCAGACAGCATAACCACACGTTTTCTTGTTGAGCAAAAGTTCAATTATAGAGTCTTTTAATATTGTTTTTTGTGTCATACTATCCTTATTAAAGAATAACTTTCCTATATCATTAAAGAATTTAGTTTTAACGTCGTCAAGTTCGTATTTATATCTATATAATAAAACAAACTGTTCCCCTTTTTTCTTAAACCTATTTACTAGCATTCTACCGTAAAACGTAGTTTTTCCACCACTACGATTAGAAACTATCATGTATATCTCAGGTTTATTACCATTAATATCACACATAGATAATATTTTAGTCCCACTATAGTATTCTGCTTTTTTCATATTAGTACACCTCCGTTTATTATATTATATCATTTTATTTACTAAAATATAATAGTATGTTATAATATAAGTGTAAATTGTGTAACAAGTGGTGAGTGATATCCAAATCAAACCTCTTATACCATACTCACCACTTGCATTAAGATGTAGGGAGATATGACAATGACACCTTCACCGGCTTGTTACGTATTAATTTGTTCATTTGAACACTGTTTTTTACACGCATACCTAGACCAAGGTGGCGTTCCTACTATCGGCTGGGGTCACATAGCCGGAGTACACATGGGTGACACTTGTACGCAACAACAAGCTGACTTGTGGCTAGAAGAGGAAATAGCAGAATATGCGTATTATGTAAATCAAACGGTTGACGTTTACCACTGGACACAGTATGAATTTGATGCACTTGTTAGCTTTACGTATAATTGTGGACCCGGAAATTTTAGGTCACTTACAAATAAAAACCAACGTACCAAACAGCAAATAATAGATGCATTCCCTTCTTTTAATAAGGTAAAACAAGGCAATGTTAGAATAGTATCTAATGGTTTGGTACGTAGAAGACGTGAAGAGTTAAACTTATTCCTTACAGGTACTCTATCACAGTCAGTAATAGATGATGCACCTCCTGAAACACCACACAAAGGTGAGTATCAAACAGGTGCTACAGGTGGAGAAGGTTACTTTTATCCACAGAAACCTGTATATTATAGGTTTAGTAAATCGCCACTAATATATTATCTTAAACCGTGGTGGAAATTGTAAGATAATATATTTAAATAGAAAACTATGTTTAAAGAGGTAAATGTATTATGATTAAATCCAAAGATGACATTTTAGCACAGTTAAAAGAAGTGTTAGGTGAATCTTCTTCAAACGACAATAGTATAGCACTTATTGAAGATATAAGTGACACACTAGATGACACTACAGACTGGAAACAAAAGTACGAAGAAAACGACAAAATGTGGAAAAAGAAATACACAGACAGGTTTTTCTCAGGTACTAAAGTTGATACTACTGATAGTAACGAAAGTGACACTAGTGATTTAAATGAAGAGGAAGAAGAGTCCCCTACAGAATTAACCTACGAAAGTCTTTTTAAGGAGGGAGAATAATGCCTAAACGTATTGTTCCTAGCGTACTAAATGCAAGTACAGCTACTATCATTAATACAATACGTGCTAATGCATCTGCTGAGTACCAAGACAAAGTTCCTTCTGTTACTAAATCTACTGATATTCCTAAAGTAGGTGAGGTATTATATGGTACACCAGCTTTAGCAAATGAGTTTATATCAGCACTTATAAACCGTATTGCTATGGTACGTATTACTAGTAAGACTTATAACAACCCATATGCACACCTTAAAAAAGGTATGTTGGATTATGGTGAAACTATAGAAGAAGTTTTCGTTGAACTTTGTAAGGCTAATGAGTTTAACACAGAAAAAGCTCAAGCTCAGGAATTCAAGAAAACTATTCCTGACGTTAAAAGTGCTTTTCACATTATGAATTATAGGGTTAAATATCCTATCACAATTAGCCCTATGCAATTACGTCAAGCCTTCATGAACTCGCAAGGTGTGACAGACCTTATTACAAAAATCATTCAGAGTGTTTACAACTCTGCTGAGTACGATGAGTTCTTACTATTTAAATATATGCTCATAAAAGGTGTAACAAAAGGTCACTTCCTAGCTATACCAGTAAACACAGCAAACTTAAACAACTCTGCTATAGCTTTTAGAGGTACATCTAATGCACTTGAATTCATGAGTACAAAGTACAACAATGCAGGTGTGCATACTTTCAGTAAAAAGAGCGAGCAAGCTATCTTTATGGATGCTGACTTTAGTGCACAGTATGATGTAAACGTGCTTGCTAGTGCTTTTAACATGGATAAGGCTACATTTAGTGGTAAGCTACATCTCATTGATAACTGGACTGAGTTCGACTCAGAACGTTTTGAGTACTTAATGGAAGAGAGTGACGGATTCGAACCTATTACAAGTGCAGAGCTTACACTCATGGAGGACGTTAAGGCTGTACTTGTAGATGAAGAATACTTCCAAGTATACGACAACCTAGCTGTAATGACTTCTACAGTTGTAAACTCAGCTTTATATACAAACTACTGGTACCATGTATGGAAAACCTTGTCATGGTCGCCTTTCTCGAATGCAGTTGTATTTGTTGATTCTACAGCTACGACTTCTTTACCAGCTAGCATTACATACAAAATCAAATCTATTAGTAAAACTGATAATGCTACAATTTATTCTATTAACCTTGTTACAAGTCCTTCTCTTGTTTCTACAGCTTATAAGCTTGTACAGACAGAGGACGCAACGGAAGATTTAGTATCTATCACACCTTATGGTTTGATTACGGTACCTGACGGTGTAGCATCAGTTGACCTTGTAGCAGTAAATGGAGACGCAACATATAGTGGAGCTACTATTACAGTCGCTACAGCTGAAATTGACACTAGCTTAGTGCTTACAAAACAGTAAGTTGCCATGATATAAGTGTATACTCCTCGTATGGATAGCTCACCCATTAGGGCTATCCATATTTTATTATACGGAGGTGATATAATGCATATACAACCAGAAACAGTAGTTGAATTATATAAGGGAATAGAGTGTGATGCAAATTATGAAAATACTTACTGGTTTAATTCAGTAAGCGAACAAAATAGTTTTTTCTCTAATAAACAGCACACCACTTTTCAACACTTAACTTTTCAGAGATTATATAAGAATGTTGTCAGAATCAATGCTCACCTAGGTGATGTATACAACGTTAACTATATGCGTTTTCAGAATCCTACGTTCGGTGGCAAATGGTTCTATGCATTTGTACTAAAGTGTGATTACGTAAATGCTGAAACTGTAGACGTATACTATAAGATTGATGATATGCAAACGTGGTTCCCTTATATTGACAAATCAGAAAAACAGTATATGTTACGTATGCATGACATACATGATTATATGTGTACAGACTCTAATCACAGAAACGATGTTAATACAGAAGATGAACCGGTTGACTGTAGTGATACTATGATATTAAGTAGTACTAAACTAGAAAGTTTAACTACAAACTTTAAACTTATACTAGGACATATGAAAAACGGTTTAACACCAGCTGATACAATTGAAACGGGTAGTTTTAACTGTTGTAAGTTCGAGGTATACAACTTTGACTTTACAGGTATACAACAACTGTTAGACCAAGTAAACTCATACGTAGCGAACGACAGTGTTTCTTCTATAATAGGGTGTTGGATAGTACCCGCTGTATTATATACTGCTGATTATCATGAAGAGTATTATTACACACCTGATGCAAGTTTTGGAACTTATGTTCCTAAAAATAAAAAACTATTTACTTATCCTTATACTTACATGATAGTGGATAGTGGTAGTGACAAAAAAGAGTACAGGTTTGAAAACTTTGAGAACTCAACTTCAAACAACTCAAGCTTTATAGGTAGGTTTCAATTTAATATGATAGGTAAAATTACACTAAAACCTGAGGCATTCATGTTCCCTGAAAACTACGAAAGTTGGAATGCAGCCGGACAGGCTGTTAACCGTGACTATGCTTGTAAAGGTGTTATGCTTACTGACTTTCCTATAGTAGCTCTTCCTATTGATAGTATCATGGCAACAATAGCTCAACTAAACGCAACCCAGTACACCACAGCGTGGGATATAGGCAAGAATGTTTCAAATATACTAGGCTCTATAGCTGGTGTAGGAACAGGAACCCCTGACACTAAAGAAGGAATAGACGGAACACGTATTCCTACAGGTACTAGCAGTTCAACACCTAGTATACCTGGTATATCTCAGTTGTTTCAAGCTATTACCGGTTTAATGGATACAGCCGTAAATAAAATGCAATCTGTAAACAACGGTTTACGTAAATCAGGTGAAATGTTTGGTGTAAGTGCAAATAATGGTGTACTGTTCTATAGTGGTAACAAGTCATTCCACTTCTATCAAATAGGGTTGTCACCTAGAAGTGCAAAAAGAATTGATGACTTCTTTTCTAAATACGGTTATGCTCAGAACAAATCTTTCCCTTTGACAGATGTAACTCACCGTAGTGCATTCTGTTACGTTCAAACACAAAATGCTAACCTTAGTGGTAACGTACCAGCTGACTCACTTAATGCAATAGAGAACGTACTTAACAAGGGAATATGGTTCTGGCATGATAAAAATCATGTTGGTCAATACGATATTACTAATAATATTGTTTAAAGGAGGGCTATACTAGTGAGTAAAAATAAGAGTATATTCTCTAATTTTAAGTCAACTTTAAGGTCAGGTGTAAAGTCAGAGTTCTTAGAGTCTGCTCTTGACGATGCTTTTATGTATAATTACTACTATGAAAGAATTGTAAACTTAGCTCTATCATGTTTTGAGTGGGAAGGCTTTCCTGACACAGTAGATACAAGATATCTTGAATATCAATTATTCTATAATCCTCAGGTGACGTTTTTCAAAGAGGACGTTATAGGTGACTATCTTGTACTAAAGTGTGCAATGAATGGTGAACTTGACGTGTACGGTTATCCTACAGGGTGGACAGCAATAGGAGAAAACGGTTACAGTAAAGACCTTAAAAGTGATGAGTGTGTTATAATTTACAACGACTTGTTACATAGTTCTTGCTTGAATGCTTGTAGGATATACGCAACAAGATTAGCATCTCTTGACAGAACCATTGATATTAACTTACAAGCTCAACGTACACCTATTCTTATTGCTTGCGACGAGAATGATAAACTAACAATGACTAATCTATACAAACAATACGCAGGCGGTGAACCTGTAATTTATGGTTATAAAGCTTTACGCCCTGATAGTATCAGAGTATTAAAAACCGATGCACCTTTTCTTTGCGATAAACTAAACGATATGAAATCTGTTTTATGGAATGAACTCTTAACCTATTTAGGTATTAGCAATGTAAATATTATTAAAAAGGAAAGACTTGTATCCGACGAAGTATTACGTAATCAGGGTGGTACTGTATTCTCACGTTACTCAAGATTAGAAACAAGGCAGATAGCTTGCGACCAGATTAACAAAATGTTTGGACTGAATGTTAGTGTTAAATACCGTGAGAACATTGACAAAGACGTTAACAACCTAGCATCTGATTTTGCTGTACGTAAAGATGACGAGGAGGGTGAAACTAATGAGTAAATACACAACGGAAATAAGGTTTATATTAGAAAATGCTTATGGTTTACGTGATTCAGCCGATTATCCTTCAGTTGATACTATAATAAGCTCAACAAGAGGTGCTATATTTGACTTCAACTATCCTATATTTGATAATAACTACAGGGCAACACTTGAAACTAAAATATTAAAGCACTTCTATGTACGTGAGATAGGTCAGGAAACTGTTGGTTTATTTAAGCTTTTCCTGAACCGTAAGATGAATGAAATAATGCCTTATTACAATAAACTATACTTGTCAGAACTTATAGAGTTTAACCCACTTTATACAGTAAATCTTACTAAAGATTCTCATGCTGATGACGTTACAGAGGAATCAGGTAACAGAACGGCAA
>JAXKHT010000047.1:0-15418 GCA_036549705.1 Acutalibacteraceae bacterium
GGAATAAGCAAAGATAAGGCTGAAAAAATGAGCAAAAGCCTGCAACAAATTTTTGGCGTAAAAAGGGTAATGACTCAACTTGCAAAATACGGAATTTCTGCACAGCAATCAATAAAAGCGTGGAATTTATATGGGAGTAAGGTATTAGATATTATTGAAGAAAATCCTTATGCCCTTTGCAACAACAACTTGAATATCTCCTTTGAGGTTGCTGACAATATTGCAATAGAGCAAAACAGGCAGTTTGATGATGTATGCAGAATTAGGGCTGGTTTTCACCATATATTACTGCATAATCAAAATAATGGTCATACCTGCTTGCCTATGAATAAATTAGTAGAGGCTTGTAGTAGCTTTTTGCAAATTGACAATAACAAGGCTATAGATACTCTTAATGATATGCTAAAAGAGGGTTCTCTAATAATGGATATTGTTAAGGAAAAAGAATTTGTATTTCTGCCAAATATGCACAGCAGTGAAAATTATAGTGCTGCAAGAATTGCAATGGCTTTGCGTTTTCCTGCCGAAAAAATTGGTAACTGCGAAAAATTAATTTCTGAAATTGAAACAAAAAACAACATTAAATATGCACAATTACAAAAAGAAGCCATTGAAATGGCATTAACAAAAGGTATGCTTATATTAACAGGTGGCCCCGGTACAGGTAAAACTACTACTCTAAATGCAATTATAAGCATATTAAAACAAAATGGTCTTACAGTAGCTTTGGCTGCTCCTACTGGCAGAGCAGCACAAAGAATGACACAGGTAACTGGGTGCGAAGCAAAAACCATTCATCGTTTACTGGAGGTAATGTGGAACAAACAGGACGAGCCTGTGTTTATGCGTAATGAAAAGAATGTACTTGAATGTGACGCATTAGTTATAGATGAAGTATCAATGGTTGATGCACAATTATTTGAAAGTGTTATGAGAGCTTTTCCACTGGGGTGCAGATTAATAATGGTAGGTGACAGCGACCAGTTGCCTAGCGTTGGTGCCGGAAATATTTTAGGCGACCTAATTGCTTCCGAAAAAATTCCTGTTGTACAGCTTAATGAAATTTTTAGACAATCTATGGAAAGTCTTATTGTAACAAATGCCCATAGAATTGTTAAGGGTGAGCAACCTATAATAACTGAAACAGATTCAGATTTTTTCTTTATGGGTAGAAATAGTTTGGACTCTCTTTCATCAACAATAGCTGACCTGTATGTTAATAGATTGCCAAGAACCTATAACTATTCCCCACTTAACGATATTCAAATACTTTGCCCTGGAAGGAAAGGACAGATAGGAACCTATGAGCTTAATAAGATTTTGCAAAATAGCATAAATCCAAAAGAAAGTTTCAAGAAAGAAATAAATATAAATGGCACTATACTGCGTATGGGTGACAAGGTTATGCAGAATAAAAACAATTATAATATTTCTTGGACTAAAGATAATGGTGAAGTTGGAGAGGGAATTTTTAACGGTGATATAGGTATACTTACCGCTGTTACAAATAATCCTGTAACACTACAGGTTACATTTGATGATAAAGTTGCAGTTTATGACAGCGACAGTGCAACTGACCTTGAGCTTGCATATGCAGTAACTGTACATAAAAGTCAGGGTAATGAATTTAACGCTGTAATTATTCCTCTGTATAACAATCCACCACAGTTAATATACAGAAATTTACTGTACACCGCTGTTACAAGAGCAAAAAAATTATTGATAATAATAGGAAGCAATAAAACCTTATACAGAATGGTAGAAAACAATAAAAAAACCTTACGATATTCTGCGTTAAAGGATTTTATTCAGAGAGAGGTTGAATAAACTATGGGGTTGTACAATTTTATTCAAAGCTGTTTTACAGCCCTTTTCCCCTCTCGTTGTCCTTACTGTAATAGTGTTATATATTCTAACGAGAAAATGTGTAACGATTGCTATGATAAATGCACTGTAGAAAATATTTTTACCACACTTAACACCAGTAAGAACATATCTCCCTATAGATATGACGGAATATTTAGCAAAGCTATAAAGGATTTTAAGTTTTATGGTTATTTTAATTATGGTGAACAATTAGCCTATGTTATGGTAGACAGCATAAAAAATGCTTATAGTGATATTAGCTTTGACTACATAGCATATGTGCCTATTTCTAAAAAGAAAAAACGAAAAAGAGGTTATAATCAATCTGAATTATTAGCAAAACATATATCAAGGTGTTTAAATGTTCCTTGCAAGGATATTCTTTTGAAAATTAAAGAAAATAAAACTCAACACACATTAAACCGTATTGACAGAGCTAAAAATGTTAAGGGGTGCTTTTCCTGCAACAATAAGATTGATATAAATAATAAAAATATATTGCTGATTGATGACATATTAACAACCGGTGCAACATTAAACGAATGTGTATATGCTTTAACCAAAGGTGGTGCAAATACAGTTTGTTGTGCAACCTTTGCTACTGTTATATAAAAGTGAACACCTCACAAAGCCGCTTGGTTGTCTTTGTGAGGTGATTTTTGTACTTTATTGAATTATAAATTATTCTGCAACTTAAAAGCTGTAAGAGTGTTTTTCATAAGGGTTGCAATAGTCATTGGGCCAACGCCACCAGGTACTGGAGTTATGTAAGATGCTAATGGCTCTACCTCAGCAAAATCTACATCTCCGCATAGCTTACCATTTTCGTCACGATTGATGCCTACATCAATAACAACTGCACCTTCTTTTACCATATCTGCTTTTACAAATTTAGGAATACCTACAGCTGCTACTAAAATGTCAGCACCTTTACAAACATTAGCAAGATCTTTTGTTCGGCTGTGACATACTGTAACTGTTCCGTTTTTATGTAAAAGTAACATACTCATAGGCTTACCTACAATGTTACTTCTTCCTAGAACAACACACTGTTTTCCCTCAATAGAAATATCGTAATAATTCAATAGCTCCATAACACCAGCAGGAGTACAAGGTAGGAAGTCGTAATCTCCTATCATAATTTTTCCTACATTAACTGCGTGGAAAGCGTCTACATCTTTGGCAGGGCTAATAGCTTCTATTACAGCTTTTTCGTCCAAATGTTTTGGTAATGGAAGTTGACATAAAATACCATTTATATCACTGTCATTATTAAGCTCATCTACAAGTTTGTTTAGTTCCTCCTGTGTTGTGTCAGCAGGTAGAGCATACTCTCTTGACATAAAGCCTACAAGCTCGCAGGCTTTCTTTTTATTGTTTACATATACTCTTGAAGCAGGGTCATCTCCTACAATAATAACTGCAAGACCAGGTTTTTTACCTGTCTTTTCCAATAATTCGGCACACTGATCCGAAACCTGCTGTTTTACACTGGCTGATACTGCTTTTCCGTCAATTATTTTTGCCATTTTACTTTCTCCTCTTATTCCATATAATTTTTTATCTCATTCAAAATATTATCAATATCTTTTTCCTCATTAGATTTTTCGTCATTAACCTTTTCAAGTTTCTGTGGTTGTTCATCAGTGCTTGTAATTGAAATATCTACTTCCTCCACTGCTTCATCTGTGTCGCAAGTGGTGTCATCTTCAACTTCATAATCTAAACCCAAGGTAGATTGAATCGGTTTGGTCTTTTCGCTGTTATCTGCGTTATTAGAGATAACATTTGAAACCTTAGAAAGATTATTTAAGCCCTTAACCTTAAAAGCTATAAGCATAGTTACACCAGCTATAACCATTAGTATAGATAATACCATAGATACTCTTAAATTTGTTCCTGGTATCATAAGGCTGTCTGTACGTAGATTTTCAACTACTGCTCTCTCTGCACCATACCAAACAAGATACATTAGTGCAATTTGACCGTGGTATTTTCTCATTTTAGAATGAGAAAATAAATGGAACAATAACACACCAAGCAAACACCATACTGACTCATACAAAAAACAAGGGTGTACAGGTATATTATTAGTGCCTTCGCTAACCATTCTCCAAGGAAGGTCTGTTGCTGTGCCAAATGCTTCTTGATTGAAAAAGTTGCCCCATCTGCCTATGCCTTGACCTATTAAAAAACCTATAGCAGCAACATCAAGCAACGCAGGGATATTCATTTTGCATATCTTAGCAACTATTAACCCGCCCACTAATGCACCAATAATACCACCATAAATAGCCAAACCACCTTCGTTTATAGCTATAATTTTTTGAAAATCAAAAGCATATTTATCCCAATTAAAAATTACATAATATGCTCTTGCTCCGATTATACCTGTAATTACACCTACCATTACGCAATTTAGCAGACTATCATCATTAATACCTAATCTCTTTGAATTTACACATCCATAAACAACCGCCAAAATAAGTCCTATTGCAATAGTAATTCCATATAAATACACAGTAAAATTGCCAATAGTTATTGTATTATTTATGTCTAAATCAATTCCCAAGCCCGGAAAGGAAACATTATACATAATATTGTGATACCTCCTTTAATTACAAAGGTAATACCACAGACAGGGCAGATTTTTCACTGTTAAATTGCTTTAACAATCTTTCGTTTACTTCTTCAATAGTAGTATTTTTTACGCACTCTATATAATCGAAAATTTCTCTACCTGCAAATGTATCATCCATAATAATTCTAGCAATAGTATTATTTTTGTTTACGGAGGTAACACAGTCACCATACACTGATTTTTTTGCAATTTCAAAATCTTCCTGTGAAATACCAGTGTTTCTTATGCTATCCACATATTCACGAATATATTTTGCAACCTTTTGCGGGTCTTTAGACTCTCCACCAAAAAATACACTACTGTAATATGGTCCTTCAAAATGCTCGTAATCAAATGTATTGTTTATTAGCCCCATATTTTCCAAATCATCATACAGCTTAGATGAACCACCAGCAATAGCATAAAGCAGTATTTCACTTTCTGCCATTTCTTTATTTGTTAATCGCTCTTTTTCCACAGATTCCTTAAATCCTAAGTGAAACAATGGTACTGTTACTGCAAGCTGTTGTTCAACATAATCTATAACAATACTATCTGGCTCTTGAGGGAAAGTACTTTCTACATTTTTCTTTGGTGCATTCTTTAAGCATTGGTCACATATAGGCATAACAGTATCAATAGTTGCATTACCACCAACAACAACCAACGCCATATTATGAAGATTATAAAAACCATTATAGCAGTCATATAATTTTTGAGGTGTTATTTCTGCTATAGTTTCAACTGTGCCAGCTATATCAATTTTTACAGGATGGTTATGATATAAAGCTCCTAGAAGATTACACATAACTCTCCAATCAGGATCGTCATCATACATTCTTATCTCTTGACCTATTATACCCTGCTCTTTTTGAACAGACTCATCTGTAAAGTACGGGTTCTGTACAAAATTAAGCAGAATTTTTAGGGATTCTTCAAAGTTATCTGCACAAGAAAACAAATAGCAGGTTTTATCAAAAGAGGTATATGCGTTGGCAGAAGCACCTGTTTTTGCGTATTTAGCAAACGCATCTCCGTCCTCGTCTTCAAATAGCTTATGCTCCAAATAATGTGCAATGCCATCTGGAACTACAACTGTCTCTCCCCTATCATTTTCAAATACTGTATTAATAGAGCCATATTTAGCACCAAATAAAGCATAGGTGGATTTAAAACCATTTTTAGGATAAATATAAATTGTAAGACCGCTTTGGTGATTTACCTTATAATACATATCACCTGTATTTCCACATTTTATTTCCTCAATATTACACATAATTAGTCCTGCCTTTCTTCTGTTGGTTTTAGAAGATACACCGTATCAAGTGTTATAGTTTTAGCTAGACTTACTATATCTTCTTTTGTAGCTGCATTTAACTGCTGTATCATTTCATCTACTGTCAGTATTTTATCATCTAAAATCTGATTTACATATACACTTTCAATTCCTGTTATAGTATCCTGTGAACTTTTATAGCTATTGGCAACGGCTAGTTTAGCTGAGTCAATTTCAAAATCGGAAATTTCTCCATTTTGCATATCTGCAATCTGATTTTTAATTTCTGCAACAGTCTTATCCACATTTTCTTTTTCAACGCCACTGTCAATGGTCATAATAGATTTATATCTGTCATATCTTGCAGCACAATAGTAACACAAGCTTAGTTTTTCACGAACATTCAAAAATAGTTTTGAGCTTGGAGTACCACCTAAAATTGCAACAGTTAATGCCATTGGTATATGACTTTGGTACAATTCTTTTGCATTTGTTCTAAAGCCCATAACCAGTTTAGCCTGTGCAATATCAGATTCCTCGGTAATTTCTTTTACCTTATCAACAGCGGTTATTATTTCTGTTTTTATATTAGGCTGTGTACGATTGATTGATGAAAACTTCTCTTTAATTATAGACTCTGCCAATGAAGTATCACTGCTACCAATCATCATAACCTCTACTTTAGAATTAACAAGTAGCTGTTGCCATACTGCATAAAGCTGTTGAGGTGTTAAATTTTCAACTGCCTCTCTTGTGCCATAGCGTCTTATGCCGAAAATCTCGTTTTTACACATATTTTTTATCATTTGAGAAACTGCATATGAACGCTTGTCGTTAAATTCACCATCAATAGCTTCTAGAAGCTGTCTTTTACACTGGTCAAAATCTTCTTGATTAAATGAACCATTTTCAACCTTAGGGTTAAACAAAATTTCACATAGCATATTAATCATATCTGAAGATATTTTTTCTTTATTCATTGTATAACGGTCATCTAAACCAGAAATAACAAGATTAATAGCTAAAGCCTCTCCCATTTTTCTACAGCTTCCACCTAATGAAGCACCATATAAATTATCTAAAGCTCTGTTAAGACTTAAAGCTGTTGGATATTTATTACAGCTATACACAAGCACACTTGGTAATAGAGAATATGCCGGAGCTGTTTCTTCACTTAAAGGAACAAGCATTGTTACAGATATTCGTGCTGTTTTGAAACGCTCCTCCTTTATTGTTGTAAAGGAAACACCCTGAGCAATAGTTTTCTTTTCTATACTATTCATTTCAATTTTCCTTTCAAAACACTATAGATGTTTATATAATTTGATATTTAGAACAAATTATTTATAAGCGATTTTATTATATCATATTATATTAGAATATAAAAGCAATTAGAAAAATTTTGTTTTAAACATAAAATTTATGTTTAAAGTGAACGCATAATATAATACAAACTAAAACAAGACATTACTCTTGTACATAGAAAAACAATAGAAAAAATACATACAGCACAACTTGTAAAACGACTTGCCTAAAAGAGAACATAATCTAACCACTTAAAGCAAAAACCCTATGCTTTGGATAAAATAACTAATAACATTTACAGAGCAAGAGAAATAATAAACTGCAAAATAATATCTACATAACTTAAAGGTTAATGAAGTCCTAATAAAAAATATCATCTTCAAATTTCAAACATTTATTTTAAGAATTTTGTTATAATCTCTACCATTTCTTGTGGTGATTTTCTTGGTGATTCCTCGCACCAGATTATTGTAGCTCGCCACAGACCTGCCAGCTTAATGGTAAATTCGTATTTATATTTTTCAAAATGCTCGGCAACAATTCCTAATGATATTACTTTTGGAATATGGTTTATCTTTTTTGCAACATCTACTATAAGTTCAGGGAGATTATCCTCGATAAAATACAGCAAATGTGCTTTCTTCAGTAAAAGCAAAACATCAATATATTGCTCCCAAAATTCAAAGTATGCTGTTAAAATTTCTTCAAAATTTTTAGCATTGTTGCTTTTTATATGATTTGCAAACTCATCCATAAGAAGCTGGGTGATATATTTCATTGCTTCGTCTTTGGTATTAAAATGTCGGTAAAAGGTTCGTCTGCCAAGCTGTGTGTTGTCTGCAATCATATTTATAGTTATGCTGGTATACTCTTTGCGTTTCAGCAAATCAAGCAAGCTGTTGATTATCCATAGCTTTGTACGGTTTTTCTCTACCTCTTCAAAATACATAACAAATCCTCTTTTCACAATGGCACAAAACGCGAAAGTTGTGCCATTTGTATTAAAAGTATTGATTTTTATCTAAAAATGATTATACTACAAATCAAGGTGATGCACAAGTGTGTCACCAAAAATAAAAATACATAGTTAGTTTGCACTAACTATCACGGAGGATATATTATGAAATTAGCAGATATGGATATGAACAAAGCATTTGAAGAGTACAACATACTTGCACCTGTTAAAACAGTTAAACTAAAAGGTGGCAGTTTTGCATATCGTTACTATAAAAATACAAATCCTGATGTAAATGTAACATTGTTGGTGCTTGCAGGTGGAACAGGTTTAGCAGATGGAATGTTTGCAATGGCTAAAAGCTTTATGGATAAGTATTCCCTTATTTCGTTCAACTATCCAATGGATTTTAAGGATAATGAAGCCACAGCAGATGCTATTTATGAGCTTATCAAACATCTAAAAGCAGAAAATGTGTATCTGTGGGGTCAGTCCTATGGTGGTCTTTTAGCACAGATTATCGCAAAGCGTCACCCTGATGCGGTAAAAGGTCTTATTCTTACATCAACAGCTTCTCTTTCAAATGATTTAAGATATGATGGTATAAAACGCTTTTTTGAAATGATAAACGAAGAAAAAGAGAAGAAAAACAAAAGATTTTATGGACACTTCCCTATGTTTTTATTGCCTGCGATTATGGGGCTTGCCTTTAAAAAACATATGAAAAACTCACCTGAAACATATGAAGCTGTAAAAGAACTGATGAAACAAATTAAGGGTTCTATGACAAACGAATACTTTGTGCATATGGACACTTTACTTGGGGATTTGAGAAACTCTTTCGGCACACATCACAAAGAAGATTTTGCATACTTAAAGGGTAGAGTGCTGATTATTGAGCCTGATGATGACAAAACATTTACAGATGACATTAAAGAAGCTCTCATAAACATTATGACAGAGCCAAAGGTTGTCTGTGATATAAAAGGCGGTCATCTTGCAATTATGTTAAATCCTGATGAAACATTGAGAATAGTTGATGAATTTATAGGTTCTCAGAAGTTATAATTTTTAGTTACTTGCGTGTGTTTTACAAGTGTGATATAAAATAAGTAACTAAAATAAAACGGAAGGTGTAAGAATGGCAAAAATAGTTGCATTAGTCGAAAATACAAAATCATCAAAGGAATTTTACCAAAAGCACGGTTTGTGCTTATACATAGAAACTGCAAAACATAAAATTTTGTTTGACTTAGGACCTGATGACACCTTTGCTAAAAATGCAGAGAAAATGGGAATAGATATTAAATCAGTTGATATAGTTATTATCTCTCATGGTCATAAAGACCATGGTGGCGGTTTGAAAACCTTTATGAATATGAACTTTAAAGCTAAGATTTATATAAAAAAATCAGCTTTTGAATCACATTATATTAAATTGCTAAAGATTCCTTTTTCTGTAAGTTTAAATAAATGTTTATTAGGAAGCGAAAGATTTGTTTTTACCGACAATAATCATATGATAGATGATGAACTGTTAGTGTTTTCCAATGTAAAATCCAGCGAATTCCATTCAAAATCTAATAATGTGTTGTTTGTAAAAAAAGAAAACCGGTTAATTCAAGACGATTTTTCTCATGAGCAGAACCTAATAATAACTTCTAGTAATAAGAAAATACTGATTTCAGGCTGTTCGCATTCGGGTATAGTTAATATTCAAAATGAAGCCGAGAAAATTACTGACGATAAAATGTCATATGTTATTGGTGGATTTCATCTTTTTAATCCACCTACAAAAAAATCCGAAAACAATGAGTTGATTGATGGAATAGCTAATGCTCTTAACAAAAACAAAAGCACTTACTATACCTGCCATTGTACAGGCATAAAAGTATATGAACAAATGAAAGAAACACTAAAGGATAGATTGCTATATTTATCAACAGGAACAGAACTTGTATTATAAAAATTACTTATACTAATCTTCATTTAACGATTGTATAATATATGCTATACAAAGCACAGCATAGCCTAGTTATCAGACAAAATTTAATTAGAAAACTTTTCTAGTTTTTAATTAAATTTCAATATTATTAAATCTAAGGCTGATATAATCTGCAACAAAAGCATCAGCCTTATCTATTGGGAGCGAAAATGAAAACAAACATATTTTATAAGCTGATTGCAAGCGTATATGACTTGCTGGATGTTATCTATTTTAGAAACTACCACAGAAGCCCAAGAAAAGCAGTGGTTGAGGCTATATCAGCAAAGGATAAAATCCTGGATTTATGCACAGGTACCGCAACAAATGCTATTGGTATCTCAAAATCAATTCCCTCAACTGAAATTGTGGGAGTAGATTTATCAAAAAATATGCTTAATATAGCAAAGGAAAAGGTTGAGAAAGCCAATATAAAAAATATTAACCTTTACGAAATGGATGCAACAAGGCTTAGTTTTAAATCAGAAAGTTTTGATAAAATACTTTTGTCACTGATATTACACGAAATGGATGAAGAACTTCGCTCCAAGATATTAGCCGAGGCTAAACGAGTCTTAAAGAAAGACGGCAGAATAATCATTACCGAATGGGAGCGTAGCAATAAGCTGTCACAACGACTTTTGTTTATGCCCATACATCTTTTAGAGCCAAAACCATATCGCAAGTTTTTGAAAGAGGACTTGTATTCATATTTTGCACAACAAGGCTTAAAAATAGAAGAATATATGCACTGTGATTATACAAAAGTGATTATATTAAAAAAGACAACAACGCAGACAAGCTGACTCTTGTCAAGGAGAGGGAAAAAGTGATGAGTAAACTATGCAAGTGCGGTGTCTAATGTTTAATCGGGTGTTAGTATTACATATTGAAAAGACGAGATTTGTATGATATACTGTAAAAAACTTAATATTTTATGAAAGATACGGTTTGAAAAGTTATAGGCTGAGTAAATGTAAAAGGGAATTCGGTTTGAATCCGAAACAACCGCCATTACTGTATTTGATATAAAAAGCACAAAAGCCATTGGATTTTTTCTGAGAAGGGGTGCTTTTATGTGTAGTACACAGTATCATAAGTCAGGATACCTGCCGTTTCTTTATTTAGGTTTAACACAACTTTGGTGTGAAGAGTGCAACCGATTTACCGCAATATGTGGCTTTGAGTTGGCACTCTTTTTTTGTGTAATTCAAAGCAGTTTTGACGTGTTTTAAATCTGTTGTACTCTTCCAACCTTGATGTTGGAAGAGTTTTTTGTTTTTAGAGGAGGGATAGATGTGATAACTGAAGAAAAAAAGTGCTGGGCGATGGAACTTTTAAGAGAAAAGCATAAGGAGTTGGGACGACTGCCCCACAAAGATGATTTTGATGAAGTAACACGCTCACGAATAAAAGCCTTTCTAGGTCCGTGGCCAAGAGCTTTGGAGACAGCAGGGCTTAAAATACCCAATAAAAAAAGTTCTAAACCTAAAAGAAAAACTAGTAAAACATCTGTATAAATTACACTTTAACCAAATAATAAAAGATTTGAGGTGGATTATGTACAATTCTTTTTATAAGTATCACCCTTTTGTAAATTTAATATATTTTGCGTTGGTTATAGGCTTTTCCATGGTGGTTAATAATCCCCTTGCACAGCTTATTTCACTTGTGTGTGCAATTATTTATGTTGTCAGCACACAGGGTAAGAAAAGTGTTGGCTTTTTACTGAAATTCTGCTTACCGCTTGTGTTACTAACAGCCTTTATTAACCCTGCCTTTAACCACCAAGGGAAAACCATTTTGCTGTATTTTTCAAATGGTAATCCTTTAACTCTAGAAAGCATACTCTATGGCTTTTCGTCAGGCTTTATGATGATAACTTTACTGTTGTGGTTTTCTGCTTTCAGCTCTGTTATGACTTCCGATAAATTGATTTATCTTTTTGGAAAAATTATTCCAGCGTTATCATTAGTTATAAGTATGACTCTGCGTTTTGTACCGAAATTTAAAATGCAGATGAAAAATGTAGCTGATGCACAAAAATGTATAGGCAGAGATGTATCAATGGGAAGTATTATAAGTCGCACAAAAATTGCCATTACAATCATATCCATTATGATAACCTGGTCCCTTGAAAACGCAATAGAAACTGCCGACAGTATGAAAAGCCGAGGCTATGGCTTAAAGGGCAGAACTGCCTTTTCTATTTATCGTTTTGAAGATAGGGACAAGTACACCATTGTATGGTTTGCATTCTGCTTTTTGTACCTTTTAGCTGGAGTTATGGTATCAGCTTTTGGCTTTAGATATTTCCCAGATATACAATATTCAGACTTGAATATTACAACTATACCGTTTTATGTTATTTACTTTGGACTTTGCATAACACCTGTTGTGCTAAATACTGTGGAGGATAGAAAATGGAAAACTATATATTCAAAAATGTGAGCTTTTCGTATCCTAAACAGGAGGAAAAGGCACTTAAAGACATTTCTTTTAAGATTGTACAAGGTGAATTTTTAGTAATTTGTGGCACATCTGGTTGTGGAAAATCTACTCTTTTAAGACATCTTAAAACCTGTTTAAAGCCTCACGGAGTGTCATCAGGTGAAATTCTTTTTGAGGGTAAATCACTTGATAATGCAGATGAACGAACTCAAGCACAGAAAATCGGCTTTGTTATGCAGTCACCTGAAAATCAAGTTGTAACTGATAAGGTATGGCACGAACTCGCCTTTGGGCTTGAAAGTTTAGGCTATGACACACCAACTATTCGCAGACGAGTTGCAGAAGTAGCGTCTTTCTTTGGCATTGAAAAATGGTTTTATAAAGATGTCAGCGAGCTTTCAGGCGGACAAAAACAGCTGTTAAGTTTAGCTTCTGTTATGGCTATGCAACCAAGTGTGTTGGTTCTCGACGAGCCAACAGCACAGCTTGACCCCATTGTGGCAACAGATTTCCTTGCACTCCTAGGTAGGATAAACCGAGAACTTGGCACAACTGTGATACTTACAGAACATCGTCTTGAAGAAGCATTTGTGTATGCAACAAGGGTTGTTGTTATGGAAAAGGGAAAAATCATCTGTGATGATATTCCTGAAAAAGTGGGACTTGCTCTTAGAGAAAAAGGAAACTCAATGTTTTTGGCAATGCCAACTGCTATGCGTGTGTGGGCTGGAGTTGAAACAAATTTAAGCTGTCCTATTACTGTTCGTGATGGTAGTGATTTTTTAAGTAGTAGAAACAACGAAAATCCCCTAAGGGAGCTTTTTGAAAAAAACGAAATAGTTTATAGTGAAGATGTAGCTTTGAGTGTTGATAATATTTGGTTTAGATACGAAAAAGACTCCCCTGATGTAGTGAAAGGCTTTTCTCTAAATCTGAAAAAAGGTGATTTTTACGCATTACTTGGTGGTAACGGTGCTGGAAAAAGTACTACCCTAAAAATAATTTCTAACATTTTACCACCTTATAGAGGAGATGTAAAAGTAAATGGAAAACTTGCACATCTTCCACAAAATCCTCAGACACTTTTTGTAAAACGCACTGTAAGAGAGGATTTGTATGAGGTGTTCACGGGAAATAAAATGTCAAAGGAAGAAAAGGATAAGCAGGTTTCTCGTGTAGTAAAATTATGTGAGCTTTCTTCTTTTATTGACCAACACCCCTATGACATCTCAGGCGGTGAGCAACAGCGTACAGCCTTGGCAAAGGTTTTGCTTACATCTCCTGATGTGTTGCTTTTAGATGAGCCAACAAAAGGCTTAGATGCAGAATTTAAAGTAAGTTTTGCAAATATCCTTAGAAAACTTTTAAAGCAAGGTGTAACCATTCTTATGGTAAGCCACGATATTGCTTTTTGTGCCGAATACGCCTACCATTGCGGAATGTTTTTTGACGGAAACATTGTTGCAGAAGGCACACCAAGAGATTTTTTCTCGGGCAACAGCTTTTACACTACCCCTGCAAATCGTATGGCTAGGCACCTTATACCAAATGCTGTAACAGTCGATGACATTACATATTGCTGTGGTGGGGAAATTAAAGAGGAAGTTATAGCTGATGAAATAATAACACCGCTTCCACAAGTTTCAAAAAGAAGTGTAGCTTTTAAACCAAAGCCATTACCACTATGGAGAAAGCTGACAGCCTGTGTTTCAATGGTTGTTGCCTTTGCGGTGTTTCTGTATGCAACAGGAATAACAGAATTATCATCAATAGTAAATTCATCAGGCATAAGAGAACAAGGCTTTGACCAACTAAAATTATATGTAGTCTTGTTTGTTGCTTTGTTGGTGTTTATCTTGTCAATAGGACGAAAAAGTGAGCCACCTGTTAATGTACAAACTGAAAAACAGCACCGAAAGCTCAACAAACGAACTATTGTAGCATCAGTTTTGATTTTACTTTTCATACCACTTACAATTTTCAGCGGTGTCTTCTATTTTGATGACTATTACAACATAATAGCATTGCTTGTGCTACTGGAATGTATGCTACCCTTTGTGCTGATTTTTGAGGGCAGAAAACCAAAAGCAAGAGAGCTGGTTACAATAGCAGTACTGTGTGCAATAGGCATATCAGGACGAAGCCTATTTTTTATGCTTCCACAGTTTAAGCCTGTACTGGCACTAACAATTATCGCAGGTGTAGCTTTGGGCGGAGAAACAGGCTTTTTAGTAGGTGCTGTTACAATGCTTACATCAAATATGTTATTTTCACAAGGGCCATGGACACCGTGGCAAATGTTTGCAATGGGTATAATCGGATTTTTAGCAGGTGTGCTTTTCAAAAAAGGATTGCTAAGGCACACAAGAATGTCACTTGCTGTATTTGGTGCATTAAGTACAGTTGTAATTTACGGTGGCATAATGAATTCTGCTTCTGCTTTAATGTTTTCCCCTCAGTCAATAAATATTGAAATGTTACTTGCTTATTATGTTACAGGTTTGCCAATGGATTTGGTTCACGGTTTTTCTACAGCGTTGTTTCTTTTACTTGTAGCAGAGCCAATGCTTGAAAAGCTCGACCGTATAAAAGTTAAATATGGTTTGATTGAATGATACTTTATTCTATCAAGAATAGTTATAATTATTTTAGACATTAAGGGTGTGAAACACTATTCGTTTTATATTTGCCAATACTATTAAAGCCCTTACTTATAAAGAATGAAATTTATCTATTAATTAGATATTAATAGATAGCTATTAAAATTTAACACTAGATACACCAAACACCACATAAAAACCAAGCTGTTTTTATGTGGTGTTTATACTTAGTGATATAATATAACATAGTGACATAGGGTAACAAATAACATATTATTGTCTAATTAATTTTCTCAAAGGAATGGATCCTTTTAATAAAACTTTACAAGATAATTATTTCCCGACTATATCATATTTAACC
>JAXKHT010000048.1:0-4329 GCA_036549705.1 Acutalibacteraceae bacterium
CATATTATTTATAAAAAATAGACAATATAAATTATTGTCAGAAAGGAAGTATTGAAATTTTATGAAAAAGAAACATATATTTAAAATTGTAAGCTATACAATTCTTGCATCTGCAGCTATTTCTATTTTCAAAGCCATAAAAAATAAATAATCTACGCTTAAAAGATTTCCGTAACTGGAAATCTTTTATTTTTTTAATATTTATTGAAAAATAACTACAAAAAATTTCAAAAATGTATTTATTTTTTATAAATTATGTGGTATAATAACTTCAACGAAAGGAAATTAACTTATTATTACCTTTTGTTAGTAAAAAGCCCAGGAGGTACAATTTATGAAAGTTACTTATATTGCAAGAAATGTAAATCTTAAAGATAATTTTAAGGAAAGAGCAGAGAAGAAACTGAGCAAATTTGAGAAAATATTCTCAGATAACGCAACAGTTAATATAACTGTTACACTACAGAAAAATAATCAAACTGTAGAGCTTACTATCAGAGATAACGGCATACTTTATCGTGCAGAGAGTAGCTGTGAACAGATGAATGATGCTGTAGACAGGGTTGTTGATATTATAGGCGGACAGATTCGTAAGAATAAAACAAGACTTGAAAAGAGAAACAAGTCAGCCGTTGATTTTGATAGTTTTATTGCAGATTATGATTTTACATATAGTGACATTGAAAACGATTTAGAGGAAGACCCATTTGAAATTGCTAAAACTAAGACAATTCCTGTAAAACCAATGTCAGTAGAAGAAGCAATTTTACAAATGAATTTACTTAACCATCAGTTCTTTATGTTTAAAGATGCAGAAAATGATGAAATTACTTTAGTATATAAAAGAAAAGATGGAAGATATGGTTTACTTGTTCCAGGAGATGAAGAAGAAGAGTAATATTTTCTTGAAGAATAAATAATTTTGTGGTACACTGATACCACAGTGATTTGGCAGTCAATGGTTAATACTGTTGACTGCTGTTTTTTTGAAAGGAAAATGTAGATATGGATATAAAAATGACTGCTCCTTGTCTTTTGGGAGTAGAGGGAATTGTTGCACAGGAATTAAAAAGAATGGGTGCTGAAAATGTTGTTCCAGAGAATGGCAGAGTAAATTTTTCTGGAGATTTTAATATTTTAGCAAGAGCCAACATATGCTCTAGATATAGCGAAAGAATTCTAATAGATATGGGGCGTTTTTCTGCTAAAACCTTTGAGCAACTTTTTCAAGGTGTAAAGTCACTTCCTTGGGAGCAATGGATTGGAAAACAAGACAGATTTCCTGTAAAGGGAAGAAGCCTAAACTCACAACTAAGCAGTGTCCCTGCTTGTCAAAAAATTATAAAGAAAGCTATTGTAGAAAGATTAAAAGAGAAGTATGGTGTTAGCTGGCTGGAAGAAACAGGCGATTTGTATCAAATTCAATTTTTGATAATGAAAAATAATGTGATTATTATGATTGATACTAGTGGAAGCGGTTTGCATAAGCGTGGTTATAGAGCTATTTCTACAGAAGCTCCTATAAAAGAAACACTTGCCGCTACAATGGCAGATTTAGCCCATGTGCATAGTAATCATATAGTGGTAGACCCTTTTAGTGGTTCAGGTACATTGCTTATAGAGTCTGCCTTAAAAGCTATAAACATAGCTCCAGGAAAAGGCAGAGATTTTGCGGCAAAGCACTGGAAATGTATTGACGAGAATATTTGGAGAATGGAGCTGGAAAAAGCAAAGTCAGAGGAGAAAAAGGATTCTCAATTTGAGGCTTATGGCTTTGATATAGATAAAAATGCTATTGCTCTTGCAACTGAAAACGCAAATAAAGCTGGTGTAGGGAATAAAATTAAATTTGTAAAGAGAGATATTAGAGAATTTTCACTAGATTTTGACCGTTGCAGTATTTTAACAAACCCACCTTACGGTGAAAGACTTCTTGATGTTGAACAGGCACAAAAGTTGTATAGAATAATGGGAGAAAAATTTATTTCAAAACCAGGCTATAGCTACACGATTATTAGTCCAGATGAAGAATTTGAATTAATTTTTGGCAGAAAAGCTGACAAAAGACGCAAGCTGTATAATGGTATGATAAAGTGTCAGGTTTATATGTACTATAGATAAAATTTTTCTGTATCATATGTTAACATTTTATTAAAACCAAATTTTGTACTTGATTTTTTACATTAAAAGGTATATTATATATTTAGCACTCAGGATTTAAGAGTGCTAAATAAGTGTATTACCATCAGGAGGAAAATATTATGACAATAAAACCACTATTAGACAGAGTAGTTCTAAAGGCTGAAAAGGCAGAGGAAACAACTAAAAGCGGTATTGTACTTGCAACATCTGCACAGGAAAAACCACAGTTTGCTAATGTAGTTGCTGTTGGTCCAGGTGGATTAGTAGACGGTAAAGAAGTTACAATGTATGTAAATATAGGTGATAAGGTTATTACAAATCAGTATGCAGGTACTACTGTTAAGATAGACGGTGAGGAATATACAATCGTTCGTCAGTCAGACATTCTTGCTATTGTAGAATAAATTTTATATATAAGATTATAGGAGGCACATATATAATGGCTAAACAGATTGCTTATGGTGAAGATGCCAGAAAGGCATTAATGAATGGTATTAATCAGCTTGCTGATACAGTTAAAATTACACTTGGCCCAAAGGGTAGAAATGTAGTTTTAGATAAGAAATTTGGTGCACCACTAATTACTAACGACGGTGTTACAATCGCAAAGGAAATCGAACTAGAAGACCCATTTGAGAATATGGGTGCACAGCTTGTTAAAGAGGTTTCTATTAAAACTAATGATGTAGCAGGTGACGGTACAACAACAGCTACTCTTCTTACACAGGCTTTAATTCGTGAGGGTATGAAGAATGTTGCTTCTGGTGCAAACCCAATGATTTTGAAAAAGGGTATCCAAAAGGCTACAGATATTGCTGTAGAGGCTATTGTAAAGAATTCTAAGAAGATTAGTGGTTCTGAAGATATTGCAAGCATTGGTGGTAACTCAGCAGCAGACCCTGTTATTGGTAAGCTAATCGCAGAGGCTATGGAAAAGGTTACAACAGATGGTGTTATCACTGTTGAAGAGTCTAAAACAGCCGAGACATATTCAGAGGTTGTTGAGGGTATGATGTTTGACCGTGGCTATATTGCACCTTATATGGTTACAGATACAGAGAAAATGATTGCTGAAATTGATGACGCTCTTATCCTTATTACAGATAAGAAGATTTCAAATATTCAGGAAATTCTACCATTACTTGAGGAAATCGTTAAGACAGGTAGAAAGCTACTAATTATTGCAGAGGACATTGAGGGCGAGGCTCTTACAACACTTGTTCTTAATAAACTAAGAGGTACATTTACTTGTATCGGTGTTAAGGCTCCTGGATTTGGCGACAGAAGAAAAGAAATGCTACAGGATATTGCTATTCTTACAGGTGGTCAGGTTATTTCTTCAGATCTAGGCTTAGAGCTTAAAGAAACAACTCTTGATCAGTTAGGTCGTGCTAGACAGGTTAAAATCGACAAAGAAAATACAATCATTGTTGATGGTGCAGGTGACCCAGAGGCTATTAAGGGTAGAGTTAGCCAGATTAAGGCACAGATAGAAACAACTACATCAGAATTTGACAGAGAGAAGCTAATGGAGCGTTTAGCTAAGCTTTCAGGTGGTGTTGCAGTAATTAAAGTTGGTGCAGCAACAGAAATCGAAATGAAAGAGAAGAAGCTAAGAATTGAAGACGCTCTTGCTGCTACTAAGGCTGCAGTTGAAGAAGGCATTGTTGCTGGTGGTGGTACAGCACTAATGAACGCTATCCCTGCTGTTGCAGAGGCTGTTGCAGCTGCTGACGGTGACGAGAAAACAGGTATGACAATTGTTCTAAAGGCACTAGAGGAGCCAATCCGTCAAATTGCTGCTAATGCAGGTTTAGAGGGTTCTGTAATTGTTGACAAGATTAAGTCTGCAAATAAAACAGGCTATGGCTTCAATGCACTTACAGAGGAGTATGTAGATATGCTAGAGGCTGGTATTATAGACCCAACTAAGGTAACTCGTTCTGCACTACAAAATGCAGCTTCAGTTGCATCTATGGTTCTTACAACAGAGTCACTTGTAACAGACATTAAAGAACCAGCTGCACCAGTAGCTCCTGCTCCTGATATGGGTGGTATGTATTAATATCTTAAATTTTAATAAATAATTATTTTACATTGCACAGGCTTTACCTTTTGGTATTAGCCTGTGCTTTTTGCATATAAACTCTGGCTCTATGTCAATAGTTGGGGTAATCCCAAAATAAG
>JAXKHT010000049.1:0-13926 GCA_036549705.1 Acutalibacteraceae bacterium
ATACCTGTATTTGATTTCGTTTTTCTTCTGTTTTATTTAGCATTTTTATCACCACTTCCGTACCTTTATTATACCATATTTCCTCTCTGAAAACAAAAAAACAAAGCCCAATATTGGTGCTTTGTCTACAGTCTGATGCGTGTATTACACAATGGAAATACACGCATTACAATATTTAACTAGAAATATAAATATTTATTATTTTTTTCTGATTGCTTTGTTCTTAATATAAACCGCAGAACTTCCTAAAGTAAGTGCTAGTAACATACCAAGAACCCAAGCAAGAGAAATTTCATCTGTTGATGTATTAGACTCCTTGTTAAAATAACCTGTAACAGGAGAATTTACAGAAACAGAATTAGTATTGTTACCTTCTGACAAATTTGGAGTATTTGTGATTGTACCAGATTGAGCATCTGCTCTTGCTACTGCAAGTTCCAACGCTTTTACAAACTCATCTGAAAGCTCACCGTTAACTTCCATATCACAGTTAGCCTGAGCAACCTTTATAGCTGAAATTGTTTCATCATCTAACTCACCAGAAGCTGTATCTAGATAACCTAGCTTTACAAGCATAGCTTGTACATTGTCAATCTGCTCTTTAGTATACACACCCTTTACAGGCTTTGCAATAGCTTCATCAGACATTAGAACATTGTACTGTTCAAGTGTAATGAAATTCTCTGCCTTTAACTCTGATGTTGTAAAATAATCCTGAAGAGCAACTAGAGTATTATCATCAAACACACCAGTTAAACCAGTAAAATAGTAGCCTAACTGTAGTAATCTTTTCTGCATATCAGCAATTTCTGAACAACCATCTACATCAGACTCACCATAATTAATAACACCATCTTCTAGTGGTGTTGGTGGAAGTGTAGGAGCCTCTGTTGGAGCTTCTGTAGCTTCTTCTGTTGGAACCTCAGTAGGAGCCTCTGTAGCTTCTTCTGTTGGAGCCTCTGTTAACTCCTCTGTAGGAGCTTCTGTTGGGGCTTCTGTAGCTTCTTCTGTCTGAACCTCAGTAGGAGCCTCTGTAGGTGCTTCTGTTGGAGCTTCAGTTTCTTCCTCAGTTTCTTCTGATGTACCTGCTCCACTTATAGATGGAGCTAATGCAGCTTTGATTGCACTCATAAATTCCGGACCAACAATGCCGTCAACTTCAATTTTAGCATCTGTTTGGAATTCCTTTACGCAAGCAGCAGTATATGTGCCATAATAACCTGTTATTTCATCATCGAAATAACCTAAATCTTTAAGCATTTTCTGTACTTCTTTAACTCTTTCACCCTGTGAGCCAACCTTTAAGTAACTACTTGAACCACTTGGAGAAGTTGTTATAGATGAATTTGTTGAGTAGTCAGTGTGCTTATAAGCATTTTTATCTGGTTCTTTATCTGATCTTCCAAGATAGTCAAATGAGTACTTTATACCGTCAATAGTTCTTGTTGTATTTTCGATGTATTCACCATTTTCATAGTAAAAAGACTCACCGTCAAATTTTACCCAACCATTTTCAGGGTAGCTAACACCTTTAATCTTATACCATTCAACCCAGCTTACTGAGCTAACACCAGTATAGATAATACCCCAGTTTGTACCACGAGCATCAATAGCATTATCACTACCAACATAAACGCCTACATGACCTGGCTTGTGTAAACCTAAACCATGAACATTTGGGATACCGTTTGAAACATAACCCCAGTCAAGACCAGCTGATTGTGAACTGTATAACATATCTGTACGAATACCACCTACACCATTGTAGCTGTAAATAAGTCCAGAGCAGTCAACAGCACCGTATGAAGCACCACCCCATACATAAGGCCAACCTTCGTTATAAGCATTAAGAGCATAGGCACATAAACCTACACCTGTGCTTGTTTCGGCTGACATTGAAACTGTACCAACTGTAACTACTGATGAAACCATAATAATTGACAGTAGAATAGATAAGACAGCCTTTCCTCTACACTTTTTGTGCATTGGACTAAACCTCCTTATAATTTTAGACAAAATTTCAAATGATTTTTTGGACAATATCCATTATTCAAATACTACACAACAACCATAACAGTTGTAATGCAACCTTTGCTACCCGGATATGTAAAAAGTTTTAGAAAAATTACAAAAGGTAACAATTTAGTAACAGTTTAACACAAGTGCTAGGAAAATTCAAGTTTATTTTGAAATTATTTCAATAGTAACAATAAATAGTATATACATTTAAATTCTTTGTACTCATTATACAGTAAATATCCATAAAAAATGAGCAGAAGCCACAAACAAACGCTGGAAATATAATTACAAAAAAGTAATTCTAGATTTTGCACCCCACAAATAACTACTGTATACATTATATACCTAAGAACAATTTACAAAATTGACATATTTTTGACATATTTACTTAATAGATATTATAACCTAATTATTTATAATTCTAAGAAATATCTATAAATTCATACATTAACCTACTACCTTATCTAATAAACAACAAATTAAGTTGACAAGATAATAAAAATATTAGTATTATAAATTACAAATTATTAATGTGCATATTATACTATTTATTTTTACATAATTAAAGAATATGCACAAACAGAAACAAGTTATCTAATATTAACAAAAACAGCATTGACAAATATACAAACAAATGTTATTATTTATATGCATTAGCATTAATAAACAAATACAATTTATATTTTCTGTCAATTTAGCTAACACCTTTTTTCATATATACCTTCCAAAGCAAAATGCACACTCTATTTTTAGGGTGTGCATTTTGCATTATATTTCATAATTATATTTTATTAAATACTAAATTACAACAGGCAAAATACACTCAACTAAACAGCAGATTATACGATTAATACTAAATTTGCACATTTAGATTACTAATCTATTATACAGTATATTAATACCTGTTTTCTATAAAATAATCAACCACTGGGGTAATATCCAGCGGTTGATTAAAATAGTAATTATATAATATGTTTTAGTAAATAACAACTGTTGCACCTTTCTTAATGGTACAGCTTAGCTTTCCGTCTTTAACTTTAACTTTTCCGTTTTTAACTTTATCGATATATTCACCATCTTTAAGCTTAGTTTCAGCATCAACTATTTTTATTTCTTCATCTGATACATTAACTATTACAGCACCTTTATTTCCACGCTCTATCATTATAACACAGTCATTATCATTAGGGTTAGAAAGGGTTTCATCTTCACCAATCATAGCTGTACGGAATTTATTTACCTGTGCAACCTCTTTTGATTTATAAAAATCACTTCCTGCTTTGCCTATTTCGTTATTACCCCACTGGTCTTCTGTTGATGCCCCTGCTGGTCTACTAAAGAATAGTGGTGTGCCACCTGACCTAGCACATATCATAGCCCAACCCTGTTTTATCTGCTTTTCAGACATTAAACTCCAGTTTCCATCATTACAATAGTTATCGTGTGACTCTACCCAAGTTACAAGCTTACTAGGGTCTATACCATTTGCAGCGTAATCACGCAAAATGCCAACAGATACATCTTGATTTACAACAGCATCTCGCAAATATTCACCGTATTTAGATGCTGTAACATTCATTAGCTTTGAATATTGAGAAATTCTATCTGAACCACCCTGTAACACTTCACCATATTGAAACAAAGAACCATTATTTAAGACAACATTCCAGTAGTTACTAGCATATTCTTTGTCGTCATTTGGTAATTCAATATGCTTTGTTCCGTCATATCTGAAACCGTCCGCACCTGAAGCAACACATTCCTTTAAATATTTTAGGATATACTGCTGAATTTCTTCATTATGAGTATTTAGATCTGTTAATCCCAAAAGATTACCTTGTGTTACTTCTTTTCTGTCAGAATAATCATTTACTTCGCCCATTGTATGGAAAGGGTTTTTAATATTAGTTATATTAGAGCTAATAACTGATTTATCGCTGGTAAGATGATTGATTACAGCATCAACGATAATTTTAATACCATATTTATCAGCTTCTTTACACATAGCTTCAAATTCTTCTTTTGTACCAAGCTGATAATTGCCGATTACATAATCTGTAGGTTGATAATGATAATACCATTTACCATTATTTATACTGTCATCTTTATCCTGTAACTGCATTCCTGCACCTTCACCAACCTTACATTGGTTAATAGGTGATGTTTGAATTGTAGAAAAGCCGGCGTCTGCAATTTCTTTCATTTTGTCTTTAATAGTGTTAAATGACCAGCACCATGCGTGAAGAATGGCACCATCTGAAATATTGTCAGCCAAACCGTAGTCATTTACTAATTTATCGGAGCGTACAGGCTCATACTCAGTTTGATTATCTTCTTGAGTAGACTGCTCTGTAGCCTGTGTAGATGGTTCTGTGGTATCTTGCTGATTATTTTCTGATGTACTACAAGCAGTTGCACTTAATAACATAAAAATAGTTAAACCAAGTGCAGTTAATTTTTTTAGCATATAATTTTCCGTCCTTTTTAATATAGTGTAAAGATTTTCTATATTGTACACCCATTTATTCTCCAAAAATCTTTTCAGCTGTATTTGTGATATTTTGAATGATTTCTTTATTGCAATTTCTTAATATTCTTTCCATTCCTTTAGCATAGTCGCAACCACGAACAGTGGAATGCATATCGCTACCTAAAAGATGAACATACCCGTTATTTATCAGTTTTGTGACTTTCATTCTTGTAGAAAATCTGGTCAAACTTTCCATATTAATTTGAATTAAACAACCCATATCAATTAATCTTGTTAAAATCTCAACATTATTAAGTGCTTTTGGGTAACGTTCTATATGTGCCAAAACTGGTATAACATTATAACGGTGTATAATCTCCTGTAGCATTTTTATATCCTCTTCAGAAAAAATGCAATCATATGGCATTTCAGCTAATAAATAATTGGTATCTTGATAACAAAAATCAGAAATATCATTAGCATTAAATATGTGTGGAGTTATGTGAAGCTCGCAACCAAGTTTAAGTTTTATATCACCGTCATATAAATTAACAAGTTGATTAAAACGATATTTTCTAATTTGAAGAAAGTCTTGAACTATTTGCCAGTCCATTTTTGTGTGATTAGTATAAAAATGAGGAGTAAGTGCCAAATGAGTTACTCCTTGTAGCCACTGTTGTTCCAACAACACTAAGGATACATCAATATCCTGTGACCCATCATCAATATTATGCAAAATGTGACTGTGCATATCGTAATTTTTCATAATCATAACCATCCAAATACAAAGCAATAGTATTAATATAAGTTACAATATATAAAATGCAAGGCTATGACAGAAAATATCATAGCCTATAGTATTATAATTGATTACAAATTAAATTAATGTGCAAACATAGTCGCCCATTTCTGTACAGGTAACCTTAGTTTTGCCTTCCTCATATATATCAGGAGTTCTGTGAGTTTCTAAAGCCTGTGCAACAGCATCTTCAATGGCTTGAGCAGCCTGTGGTTGGTCTAGGGAATATTTTAACATCATAGCAACTGACAAAATTGTTGCAAGTGGGTTAGCTATATTCTGACCTGCAATATCAGGAGCAGAACCGTGAATAGGCTCGTACAAACCACTTTTTCCAGAACTTAAACTAGCAGATGCTAGCATACCTATAGAACCACTAATCATAGATGCTTCATCTGACAAAATGTCGCCAAAGATATTTGATGTAACAATAACATCAAACTGACCTGGGTTGCGAACAAGTTGCATAGCACAGTTGTCTACATACATATGGTTTACTTCTACCTCTGGGTAATCCTCTGCAATTTTATTTACAGTTTCTCTCCATAGTCTTGATGACTCTAAAACATTAGCCTTATCAACGCTTGTTAGCTTCTTATTTCTTTTCATAGCCATATCAAAAGCTACTCTAGCAATTCTTTCTACCTCTGGAACAGAATATCTTTCTGTATCATAAGCTGACTGAATACCATCTGCTTCTTCTCTGCCTCTTGTGCCAAAGTAGATACCACCTGTAAGCTCACGAACAATCATAATATCTAGGTTGTCACCAATAATATCGTCTTTGATAGGAGAAGCACTTTTTAGTGGCTGAAAAATAACAGCAGGACGAAGATTTGCAAACAAACCAAGAGCCTCTCTTATTTTTAGCAAGCCCTTTTCTGGGCGATTATTTGCAGGCTGGCTGTCCCACTTTGGACCACCAACAGCACCAAGAATAACAGAATCTGCTGCTTTACATTTATCAATAGTTATCTGAGGAAGTGGTTCACCGTAATTATCAATAGCAATACCACCAATATCAGCAGGGTCATATTCCACTGCAAAGCCAAATTTTTCAGCAGTTTTATCTAAAACCTTTACAGCCTGTTCAACTATTTCAGGTCCAATACCGTCACCCTTTAGAAGTGCGATTTTATAAGTATTCATAGTTAGTATCCTCCATAAATATATAAATATTCTTTACTGATTATAGCATATAAATCTAACAGTAAATGTAAAGTAGTTTACATTTACTGTATTATAATTGAGTAAATTGTAGCAAACTACCATAGTTTATTTTAATAATTTACTGATTATCTTTATCCTCTCTTGGGCAAAAATCATATACCTCTGCAACCTTGTCACGCATCCATAATAATGGTGTAATACGCATTGAATAGCCAAAGCCATTATCCATTTGCCAACGATAAGACTCTGCCTGTGGTAAACCGTAGACAGACATTAATGTCATAATAACTCCACCATGGGTAACCACCACTGCAGTGGTTTCTCCTGATTTTATTAAATCATCTACTAATTTTTCAAAGGCTTTACATATACGCAATGTAAAAGCAGAACCGCTTTCGCCATTTGGTGGTGCATTATCCTTTGAATTAGCAAGCCACGCTGTAAATTTAGGGTCTGTTTGTAACTGAATAGCAGTTTTTCCTTCCCAATCTCCAAAGCTACATTCAGCTAAATCTGGTATAATTGTTGGTTGTATTTTAGGGTATAGCACATTACAAGTCTGAACGCACCTTAGTAATGGGCTTGAGTATACAATAGGAGTACCTGGATAAATATATAGCTCATCATATTTTTTCAAATCAGATATACCTTTTCCGGACAATGGAACATCTGTTATACCTATGTATTTTCCTTTATCGTCTTCAATAGTACTACCATGTCTAATAAAATGTATTTGATAAGATTTCATAGTATTCTCCTTGAGTTTTATACAAGAAAACCTAAATTAAAAACTTTTCAGCTTATTAAAAATTAGGTTAACTAAGATTTATGAAACATAAATTAAAATTAAATTTCTCTTTACTTAAACATAATTTTATAATATACTATATGTATATTTTCGGCAATTATTTTAACAAAATATTCATTATTAATTAACATTTGAGGGGACCAAATGAACACAGAATTTTCTAGAATTATTACTTTGCTAAGAAAAGAGAAAAAACTTAGCCAAAAAAAGGTAGCTGTAGATTTAGGCATATCTCAAGCCTTACTATCTCACTATGAAAAAGGCATAAGAGAATGTGGCTTGGACTTTGTAATAAAAACTGCGGATTATTACAAGGTATCCTGTGACTATTTACTTGGCAGAACCACACAACGCAATGGTGCTAATATTACTATTGATGATTACTCTGATGCTACCACCAGTAACAGTGGCAGTATGTTAAGCCAGCTAAATAAAAAATTAATACAAAATTCCACAAATTTAATATTCGAAGTAGCTGACCAAATGAACAGCAAAGAAATTGAACTTGCTGTTTCTGATTATTTAATGACATCTGTATATAAAGTTTTTAGAATATTATACACAGCCAACAGTAAAAATCCTACTGCTTTATTTTCTGTTCCAAATAAATTAAGCGACGGTTATTCCTCTGCGTATTTATTTAGAAAAGAATCTGAGTTAATAGCCAATGCACACAGTGTTACAACAAGTAGTGATACCACTAACAAGGTTAATACTCCACAGCTTTCACAGGATATAATTAATGAAAAATATCCAAATTATTCTACATCTATGCTAAATTTAATAAGAATAGTAGAAGGCAATATAAAGCCACTATAGTAATGCAAAAGGGTAACCGATTTTGGGTTACCCTTTAATAATATAAATTTTTAACTATTAATTTTCTGAAGTTGTTGGCTTTTGTACCTGTGGCTGAGCAACAGGCTTTTGACTAGCCTTAATGTTTGCTCTTGTTTTCTTTATTTCATTACACTGATTTGTCAACATTTCATCTGTCTTTCTCAGCATTTCATCAACATAATCATTAACTGCTCTACGCATATCTCTTGACTTCATTTTAGCGTCAGCGATAATCTCGTTAGCTTCTGTCTGAGCAAGTCTAACAATCTCATTCTGTGTAACAAGTGACTTTTTCTTATCCTCTGCACTGCGGATAATGCTTTCTGCTTCTGCCTTAGCATCTGCAATTATCTTTTGTCTGTCAGCAACAATAGCCTTAGCCTGACGAACCTCTTGAGGAAGTGTATCCTCAATGTCATCTAAAAGCTCTTTTACGCTTTCAACATCAATTACACACTTACCACCTGATAATGGCAAAACCTTTGCATCCTCAATCATTTCTTTTAGTTCTGCTAACAAATCTTCTACTTTCATTTCAAACCATCCTTTTCTAACAACCAAACCAAAGTTAACAAATGTACTTACTTGTTAGTGGCAAGTCGTTTTTTTATTTCATCGTGAATACATTCCGGTACAAAATATGTAATATCACCACCAAAGGTGGCAACCTGTTTAACCATACTAGAGCTTAAAAACATATATTCTGCACGAGAAGTTAAAAATATCGTTTCCAAATCTGGGTTTAGCTTGTTATTTGTTAATGACATTTGAAATTCATATTCAAAGTCAGACATAGCACGCAAGCCCTTAACTACAGCAGTAGCACCAGTTTCTTTTGCGTAATCGGCAAGCAAACCGTTAAAACTCTTAACCTCAACATTTTCTATACCGTTTAATGCTTTTCTTAAAAGACCTATTCTTTCATCAATAGTAAAGCTTGGATTCTTTGAAGAGTTAACCAAAACAGCTACTATAACCTTATCAAACATACTTGCAGCCCTTGTTATAATATCTATATGACCCAAAGTTACAGGGTCAAAGCTACCTGGGCAAATTACAGTTCTGTTCATTCCTCTGTCACATCCTCATAGCGGTATGTACATATCATAATTTTACCATAACGATAATTTCTGTCAAGTACAAAACCGTTAATTTTTTCAGGTATTTCTTCATTTAAAGGCTTCTCACAGATAATTTTACCTGTTTTTTTCATTTGCAACGCAACCAAAGGCAATGCCTGTTGCAATATTCCTGTACCGTATGGAGGGTCTAAAAAGGCAAAATCAAACTTTTCAGACTGTTCTCTAACTATATAAGCAAGGGAGTCAGTATTTAACACTGTAGCCTTAGATGAAAAACCAGTACTTTCCAAATTTTGACGGATTACATTTACAGAATCTCGTCTAGAGTCTACAAAAACTGCACCTTTCGCCCCACGGCTAATTGCTTCTATACCCATTTGACCTGAACCTGCAAACAAATCTAAAAATAATCTGCCTTCCAAGTCGAATTGGATTACACTAAAAACTGCTTCCTTTACTCTTTCAGCAGTAGGTCTTACATCTTGACCCTCTAAAGTCTTTAATCTTTTACCCTTAGCACTTCCTGTGATAACTCTCATACAACACCTACTTTCATCACACATAGTAATATTATCTCTTATTGTAATGTAATTGTCAACTGTATTTAAGATATATTGTATACAACAAATATAAAAAATATTTGTTGTAACATTATTTGATGAAAAATTAACCTATAATTGTATTTAACTATTGTCGTTTTGGTGGAAATATTTATACACAGTTTTGGCAACAACACTGTTCATAGTTGGTGCATTTTCCAGCTCGGTTAAATCTGCTTCTTTTATATTAGCAATGGTACCAAAATGTTTTAATAGTGCCTTTGCTCTTTTTTCACCTATACCATCAATTTCTGTTAAGGAACTTTTAAATGTATTTACTTTACGCTTTTGACGATGATAGCCTATTGCAAATCGGTGTACCTCTTCTTGAATATTTGAAACAAGAGTGAACACACTTCTTTTATTATTAATAGCAATTTCGTTACCAGAGTCAGTTATAGCCCTTGTGCGGTGCTTGTTGTCTTTAACCATACCGTATAATGGAATATTATAACCTTTTGCTCTCATTACATTTGCCACAGCGTTTACTTGACCCTTGCCACCGTCTAATAAAATAACATCTGGCAACCTACCAAAACCAACACCCTTGCTTTTATGGTTTTCATATTCATCTAAACGCCTTGAAATAACCTCTGCCATAGAGCCATAATCATCTTGACCCGAAAAGGTTTTAATTTCAAATTTTCTATAAGCACTTTTCAAGGGTCTACCGTCCTCAAATACCACCATACCAGCTACATTTGCGGTACCATTTTGGTTTGAAATATCATAGGCTTCAATATATCTTGGTGTATTATCAAGCCCCAATAACTTGCCTAGCTCATTAAGTGCAATGGTATCCTTTCCTACTGCACCACGCAAATGAGCTATATGCTCTGCTGCATTGTTTCTGCACATTTCTACAAGCTGTAGCTGTTCTCCTTTTTGAGGTTTGAAAATAGTTACCTTCTTCCCTTTTTGCTCACTTAACCAACGCTGTAAAAGTTCCTCATCATTTACATCACCGTCAACTGTAACTCTTGGAGGAATAGCATTACGCATATAATAATAGCTGAGAATAAACTCGCTTCTAGCCTGTGGAAGATTATCTACATCATTTACAATAAAATGCTCTCTATCATATAAAGCACCATTACGGTATCTAAAAATCTCAAAACAAGCCTTTTCCCCCTCTGTAACAAGTGCAATTACATCTTGCTCCTCTACCCTAGCACCTACAACCTTTTGATTATCTGCCATTCGTTTAACGGCAGTTATTCTATCTCTAAGACGAGCTGCTTTTTCAAATTCAAGGTTTTCAGCCGCAAGATTCATTTCTTCAGTCATTTTCTTTATATCTGCATTACTGCCACCTTTCAGAAATTCAGTAGCTTCCTTTATGGTTTCCATATATTCTTTATGATTAATTTTACCTTTACAAGGAGCATTACACAATTTTATATGATAGTTTAAGCAAGGTCTGCCCTTAGCAATATCCTGTGGGAATTTCTTACCGCAGGTTGGCAGTTTAAAAATTTTTATAGCTTGGTCAACAGCATTTTTCACAAAATAACTGCTCATATAGGGACCAATATATGTTGCCCCATCGTCTTCAACCTGCTTTACAGCCTTTATCCTAGGCCATTGCTCATTAGTAATTTTAATATAGCTGTAGCCTTTATCATCTTTTAATAAAATATTATAATGAGGTGTATGCTGTTTTATAAGACTACACTCTAGCACAAGTGCTTCAAATTCGCTATCTGTCACAATATAATCAAAAGTATCTACCTTTTCAACCATCCTAATAACCTTAGCAGAATGGTTTGTATGTGAGCCAAAATATTGACTAACTCTATTTTTTAAAGCCTTTGCCTTACCAATATAAATTATCTTCTTATTAATATCTTTCATTATATATACACCAGGGCTTAAAGGTAATGACATAGCCTTTGACCTCAGGCGTTTTATTCTATCTTCCATTGCTTATCACCAAAAAAAATTTTTACTTTTTACTATTATAAAACATATATACAAAAATATCAAACTAAGAAAGTTTACAACTAGGTTATAATAGCTATATAAAAAGATAAATTATATAGGCCAATTTACAAAAATACAATTTTTATGCTTTATTATGGTTGAAAAAAAAGACATATGTATGTTATAATAACTAAGATAATCGGAAAGTAGGTGTTAAAATGGCTGATTTATGTTACGGTTGTATGAATGATGCCAAGGGCGAGCAGGTTTGTCCACACTGTGGTTTTTCTAAGGATACTGTTCAAACTTCTCCGTTCTTACCATTAGGAACTAAATTAGATAAAGACAGATACATTGTTGGACGTGTTTTAGACAACAGATCTGACAGTGCAAGATATATAGCGTATGACAACACAGACAATAAAACAGTACTAATTAGAGAGTTTTTACCTAAAGACCTGTTTACACGAAACGAAAACAGTGTTGTTGTGACTATATCTAAAAATAGTAATAAAAAATTAATAGCACTAAAACAACAATTTATAGAATTAGGCAACAAATTATCTAAGTTAGAAAATAAAGACAACATTGTTGCTGTGTTAAATGTTTTCCAAGACAACAATACAGCGTATATTGTTGAGGAATATGAAGAAGTTATTCCATTTGGTGAGTATATTCAGCGTAGCGGTGGCAAATTAGAGTGGGAAGTTGCAAGACCACTAATAAAACCATTACTTGATACCTTGGCTACAACAGCAGAAATTGGATTAAATCATTTTGCTATATGTCCTGCAAACTTAGTTATTACTCCAGATGGAAAAATAAAGCTAACAGGTTACGCAATAAAGGGTATAAGACAGGTTGGACACGAGCTACCACCTCAATTATTCTCTGGTTGCAGTGCTTATGAACAATATCAAGAAGATGGTATATTGGATACCAAAACAGATATTTATGGATTTTGTGCAACTCTTTTCTTTACTCTAACAGGTAAACTTCCTGCTGATGCTGTAAAAAGAAAAGAAGACAGCAGATTATTAATGAGCAAAGAGATTGTAAAGAAACTTCCACCGTTTGTTATTTCTACACTAGCTAAGGGATTAATGGTAGAAAAGGAAGAACGAATCGAAAGTTTTAGCCAGTTGCAGAATCAGCTTTCAGCGTCACAAGCTGTACAAGCAATACAAAGTGAAATTTCTAAAACCTTAGAAATGCCATTACCTGAACAGGAAAAGAAAAGCGGTTTAAGCAATTTCCAACTTGGTACAATATCAATGATTATATCTTTATTGATTTTTGGTATAATCGGATTTATGTGGTGTTCAACAAATCCTTTAGACGGTTTATTTGATGTAAATACAAATGCAACTGAAAATCCATCATCAGCAACAGGTGTAATGCCAGACGATGCTACCTATCCCCCAGATAGTGAGTATTTTAGAGTTCCAGATTTTACAGGAATGACCTTTGAAGAAGCAGAGGCTATTGCAGCTGAATCTACAGAATATTATATTTGCAAGGCTATTGACACAGAATTTAGCGACAATGTACCACAAGGAAAGATTTGTCGTCAAACACCTGAATCTAAAAAAACTGTAACTCGTGGTCATAACGGAGTTACTATTACCTGTTATATCAGCAAGGGTGCTCAATACAGAGCATTGCCTGATATTGAAAAGGTTAACAAAGATAAGGCTGTTGAAAGCCTAGTAAATGAAGGCTTTGTGGTTAATTCTACATTAACCTATAGCGAAGACGTTGAGGCAGGTTGTGTTGTAGGATATTCAACCAACATTAAAAAAGGTGACAAAATGGAATACGGTTCTACCATTACTATTTACATTAGTCTAGGTAAAAAACCTGAGGACACCACAGACGCCCAGTTCGTATATTCAGACCCAACAGGCCCACTACCTTCAGCAACTTAAATTTAATTCTAAATAGAATAATCAATATTAATTAAGAAACCAGCACTCTTTTTCAGGGTGCTGGTTTCAGACTATAGACAAAGCAGGGCTTTCAAAAGGAAGAAAGTCCTGCTTGATTTAAAATATGTATTTTTTTAAGTAACAGCACAATTTGTTGAAAAACAGGGAATCTCTCCCTTCTTTTATCAATTATAATTGCTAATTTTTTGAGATTTAGGCACGCAAAGGTAAGCCCGACCTTCATATCCATTTTAGCCTTGCTACTAATTGTGTATATCTAAAACAATG
>JAXKHT010000050.1:0-25161 GCA_036549705.1 Acutalibacteraceae bacterium
CAGATATAATGCTTATATTAGTAGTAGGACCATTGCTGGAGGAAAAATATGGTTCAATAGATATTGCAGCTGTAATACTTATAACAGCCGTTGTAACAGGACTTGTTAATTTTATATTTTTCCCAAATGTACAGCTTTTAGGGGCAAGTGGTGTTGTATTCGCCTTAATATTACTTTCATCTATAACAAGTTTCAGAGATAAAGAAGTGCCTATAACATTTATATTAGTAGCTTGTATATATATAGGTCAGGAAATTTATAAAGGAATTTTTATACAAGATAATGTAGCAAATCTTACACACATAATTGGTGGATTTGTAGGTGCTTTGCTAGGCTTTTTAATGAATATACATAGAATAAAAAATACTAAGTAAAGGTGAAAGGTGTATGTATCAACACAGAACAATTAATGGGTTAAACGACTTTTTCACTGAACTGAATAACAGACAAAATAGTGGTGTTTATTTTTACCGCATTAATGGATACAATCAGCAAATTGATGAGTTTATAAAAAAATATTATCAAATTGCAAGAAAAACAGGAATTATAGTAGAGGGTAAAATCGAAAATCCAACTGATGCTAATTTAGAATATTATAACGAAATAATGGGAATGGCATTTCAACTTAGTATGGATTTTATTGATGCAGGGTTGAAAAAATGGCTTCCAAGATTAAACCAGCTACAAAGACAAACCTTAACATCTGCAATTTATATTTACCTACAATCCTTAGCAGGCTCAGGAAAAACTGAAAATATGCTAAAAAACGCATATATTAAATTTATGTGTTGGCTATACTATAAGTTTGAGCGTATTCTTAATCAACTGGGCAATAATAATGTGCCAAAGGTATTGTACGAAGGTAATGTAAGCAATTACGAACTTATGTTGTTATCTGTTCTTTCTAATGCAGGTTGCGACGTTGTATTGTTGCAGTATAATGGCGACAGTAATTACTTAAAAATAGACCCAAAATCTTCAGTATCTACTGAATTAAAGATGGCAGGTATGACAGCATTTCCTGCTGATTTTAACTTAAAAAAGGTACGCAAGGAAATTGAAAGTACTCCTAACCCTCAAATGATGGGGGTAAAACCAAAGCTTACAAATTGTACAAATGCTTGGATAAAGGGTAATGGCTTTGATGATATTCTTGTTAGACCTAACAAGCGTGGAACAGACCCAAATTTGTTTTATAATTGCTTTATTCGTTTTAACGGTGCAGAAGATAAGCTATATTATACAGAAAAGCTGTTTAAGCTACAGCAGGAGCTTTCTGTAACACGAAAAAATCTTTTAATTATAGACAATAGTATTCCTTCTCCAACTGTAGAGGAGGTAGGTCAAATTAATAGAAATTTATATCCATCTCCGGTAGCTATGCTTGCAAGTTTATCCAATAACCTTAAATATATAAGTAATCTAGAGCTACAAAAGCTTATTATAAATGCTTTGTACGAGGTTATTATGGAGGAAAGCAAAAATCCGGAAAACAATCTTAATAAACTTACAAATAAAACAATATATTTAGTTTGCTGGATAAAGAGATATTACGCTAAACTTTTTTCAGGCTGGAAAGAACCTGACATTGGTTGCTTTATATTCTTTGGTGGTTGTAAAACAAGTAGCGAGGCACTATTCTTAAAATTGCTTTCAAGATTGCCTTTAGATGTTCTGGTTTTTGTTCCAGATTTATCTGAAACCTGTTATTTAAGTGACAGTAAGCTATACGATATTAATTATGACCATTCACTACAGCTTACTCAATATCCACGGGATAGCGTGGGTATGCAGATGGCTACAGCTGCATATACTGCTGAACGAGAGCTTGATTCAATAATGTACAACGATACAGGAATCTACCGTAACAGACAGTACGGTAAAGCTACAGCAGTTACATTGAAAACTAGTTTCGAGGAAATTGACATATTATGGGACCAAGAGCTTAAATACAGAACCGGCTTTAGCACTACAGCAGAATCTGTTACAATACCTGCAATTTTTGCAAAGGTATGTGGCGTTAAAGAGGGAAATGTACAAAAATATTGGTCAGATATGAAGCGTATGTTTACACCGGAAACATACGTTGTTGGCAATATTCCTTTTGTAAATGTACAACAGTTTAACCCAATGAGACAATTTGTAGCAGAGTTTTTCAAGAATGGAAAGCTACAATATAACGCTATTAAATCTCACAGGGCGTACCAGTACAGTTACCTTCGTGAAGAAACTCAAGATTATATTCTTGGCAAACTTCAAATGTTAATTGACAGTAAGATTATAAGGGGTACTTTTGAAACAGGTATGGAGTATAATATTGTTTCTTTGATTCTTAATATGGACAAAGAAATATTAAGACTTATACAGAATTTCGACTTTACCAAAAAGAACCCAAAACTTATATATATTTACACTACAGAGGCACCAATTCCTATAGAGGATTCTATAATGCTTGCATTTTTGAATTTAATAGGATTTGATATAGTAATTTTTGTACCAACAGGTTATCAATCTGTTGAAAAGAATTTTACAAAGCAAATAATAGAAGAACACCAACTAGGTAATTATGTTTATGACCTTAGAGTACCCGACTTTAGAAGAGTGGTTGCTACTAAGGACGAACCACAAGCTGGCAGTTGGCGTAGAAAATTTTTTAAGAGAGGTAGTTAAAAAATGGGATTAGATTTTAGCAAAACAGTTAAAGCTAACGACCAATCAACAACAATTATTTCATCAGCTACACCTGTAGCAAATGCAGGTACAGCTATAGAAGAGGTAAAAAGCTATGACATCGTTGCTGACAGAGAGAAAATGAATGCAGAGTTAGCTAATTCTGCGGAAGTAGATGCTCTTGTAAGCACTATTGAAGTACACAATTTGGAAACTATTGTTACTTTTGGTGCAAGTGCAGCAGATGAAATTTCAAAGGCTTCTGATATAGTTTTAAACAATGTTAATTTGGCACAGCTAGATGAATCAAGCGAACTATTAACTGTTCTTGCAAAGATTATGTCAGAATTTGATGTTGATGAATTTAAGGAAAAGCCAGGCCTATTTGAAAAAGCTTTTGGTAACCTAAAGAAAAAGCTAGAAAAGCTATTGAATAAATACCATACAATGGGTGAAGAAATAGACAAAATCTATGTACAGCTAAGACAGTATGAGGAAGAGATAAAAAGATCAAACCGCAATCTTAACGATATGTTTGATGCGAATGTAGGTTATTATCACGAACTTGTAAAGTATATTCTTGCTGGTGAGCAGGGCTGTAAAGAAATTGCAGATTATATTGCAGTTCGTCAGGCTGATATGGAGTCAACAGGCGATAATTCTATCCAGTTCGAAATTCAGACTCTACAGCAGGCACAGGCAATGCTAGAGCAGAGAACACAGGATTTAAGAATGGCTGAAAATGTTGCTATGCAGTCTATTCCAATGATTAAAACAATGGAATTTAGTAATATGAACCTAGTTAGAAAAATTAACTCAGCGTTTATTATTACACTGCCAATCTTTAAGCAGGCTCTTGCACAGGCTATTATGCTAAAAAGACAGAAGATTCAGGCAGAGGCTATGTCTGCTCTTGATGAGAAAACAAACGAGATGTTAATCAACAATGCAAGAAACAGTGCAGAACAGTCTAAGATAATTGCAAGAATGGCTTCAACAAGCTCAATTAAGATTGAAACATTGGAAACAACTTGGAGAACAATCGTTAGTGGTATTGACGAAACTAAGAGAATCCAAGACGAGGCTAAGAAACAGCGTGAAGGTGATCAGGTTCGTCTACAGGCTATTAAATCAGAATTCGAAAGAACTTATCAGGCTCCTCGCCTGAATGGATAATTAGGGTTATTTATTAGGAGGTAATTATTTATGCCAATCAATCTGTCAAAAGGACAAAAGGTAGATTTAACAAAAGGTAATCCAAGTCTAAAGAAAATTATGGTAGGCTTGGGCTGGGATGTAAACACATTTGATTCAGGTGTGGATTTTGACCTTGATGCAGCTGCATTTATGGTTGGAGAAAACGGAAAATGCCCAACAGAAAAAGAATTTATTTTCTATGGTAATCTAGAGCATCATACTGGCTCAGTAAAGCATATGGGTGATAACCTAACAGGTGATGGTGAAGGTGATGATGAGCAGATTTTAGTTGACCTAACTACTATTCCAGAAAATGTTGCTAAAATTGCTTTTACAGTTACAATTTATGATGCTGACGCAAGAAGACAAAACTTTGGACAGGTGTCTAATGCATTTATTAGAATTGTTGACGAGCTAACAGGTAAAGAGCTTATCAGATTCGATTTAAGTGAGGATTTCTCAATAGAAACAGCTGTTGTTGTTGGTGAGCTTTACAGATATAACGGAGAGTGGAAGTTTAATGCTATTGGCAGTGGTTTCCAAGGTGGTTTAGCTGCACTTTGTGGTCATTACGGAATACAGGTTGCATAAATAAAAATTATTATTAATTAGGAGTGTATTATTATGCCAGTATGTTTATCAAAAGGACAAAAAGTAAGTCTTACAAAAAATAATCCAGGTTTAACAAATGTTGTTGTTGGTCTTGGTTGGGACGTTAATGCGTTTGATACAGGTTCATCTTTCGACCTGGATGCAGCTGCATTTTTGCTAAAGGATGACGGTAAAGTTGCTTCTTCAGAGGACTTCGTATTCTATGGCAATCTTAAAGACCCATCAGGCAGTGTTCAGCATTTAGGTGATAACCTAACAGGTGCAGGTGATGGTGATGACGAGCAGATTAAAATTAATCTATCAACATTACCAGCCACTGTAACAAGAATTGCTTTTACTGTTACAATTTATGATGCAGAAACAAGAAAGCAGAACTTTGGACAGGTTAGCAACTCATTTATCAGAATTTATAACGAGGCTACAGGTGAGGAACTTCTAAGATATGATTTAGGCGAAGATTTCTCAATAGAAACAGCTTCAGTATTTGGTGAACTATATAAAAACGGTGACGAGTGGAAATTTAACGCAATCGGCAGTGGCTTCAGTGGCGGTCTTGCTGCTCTTTGTGGCAATTATGGTGTAGAGGTAGAGTAATTAATGGCAGTAAAGCTAAAAAACGGTGAACCAATTTTTTTAACAAAACATAGTGAAACTCCCTTAGATACTATTTCAATAAGATTAAACTGGGGTGTTGTTGATACAGACGAAGGTTATTCTTCAGATAACACTAAAAAAATGGATTTAGACATTGGCTGTATGTATCAACTAAAAAATGGTGAAAAAGGATCTTTACAGGCTCTTGGTGGTCGTTTTGGTTCTTTTATGAATTCACCTTATATTCAGATTGATGGTGACGATACCACAGGTGATGTTGCAACAGGTGAAAATATTAGAATTAACGGTAGTTTTATTTCTGAGATAGAGAAGGTGCTGGTTTATGCATACATCTATGAGGGTGCAATTAACTGGCAACAGACTAATGCTTACATTTCAATAGAATGTCCAGGTATAGAAGATATTTTTGTGGAAATGGATGACTATAATACTACATATAAGCTGTGTGGTGTACTGTTGCTTGAAAATATTGATAATACTAATTTTATAGTAAAGAGAATCTTCAAATTCTATGAAAACCACAAAGCTCTTGATAAAGAGTATAATTGGGGAATACCATGGAAAGATACTCAGAAATAAGGGGGTAAATATAATGGCAGTAAGTTTGCAAAAAGGTCAAAAGGTTAGCCTAACAAAGGAAAATCCTGGTTTAGTAAGAGTTGTAGTTGGTCTTGGCTGGGATGAGGTTAAAAGAAAGACTGGTTTGTTTGCACCAAAGCCTCAGGCTATTGATTGCGATGCTTCAGTATTAATGTTGCAAAACGGTAGAATGATGGGTAAGCAGGATATTGTATACTTTGGTAATCTTCGTCATCAGTCTGGTACAGTTCAGCATATGGGTGACAACCTAACAGGTGCTGGTGATGGTGATGATGAGCAGATTATTGTTGATCTTGCAAGAGTTCCTCAACAGTATGACAAAATTGTTTTTGTTGTAAATATCTATCAAGCTATGCAGAGAAAGCAGGAGTTTGGTTTAATCCAAAATGCTTACATCAGAATTTCCGACGGTGCTACCGGCAGAGAAATGTTTAGATATAATCTATCAGAAAATTATAGTGGTATGACTGCTATGATTTTCGGTGAGATTTACAGAAACAACGGAGAATGGAAGTTCAACGCTATTGGTCAGGGTACTCAAGACAATAGTCTAACAGAGCTTGCTAATCGTTTTGTATAATTTATTAGATATTTTTTACAAAATATCATTACATTAAAAGTAGTATTTTTAATTGCTTTTTTTAGGTAATTGGTATAAAATAGTTGAAAAGGAAGGAGAAACTTACTTTTGTTGGTTTCTTCTTTCTTTGCGTATAAATCATTTTCAAATGATACATTTATTAAACAAAAGTATAGTTATTTTTGTTTATATTGTATCCAACGTAAAATTTTAGGAGGAAGTAATGAAATTTAACGGTCTTTCAGACAAGCAGGTTGAAGAAGCCAGAAAAAAATATGGCTCTAACGAAATACCTGACTCAGAACCAACCACGTTTTGGCAAGAATTTTTATCCACATTCAGTGACCCAATGATTAAAATTCTGCTAATTATTGCAGGCATTATGTTTGTAATGTTCTTCTGTGGCTATGCAGATATTTACGAGCCACTTGGAACTACAGTTGCAATTCTTATTGTTGCATTTGTATCTGCAAAAACAGGTGTAGCTAGTGACACAAAGTATCGTGAGCTAAAAGACAGCACTAAAAAAGACCAATGTAAGGTTTACCGTAATGGTGTTGTTACAGTTATTGATGTTGACGATGTTGTTGTAGGCGATAAGGTTCTTTTACAGGCTGGTGATAAAATCCCTGCTGATGGTGTATTGGTTTCTGGTTCACTAAGAGTTGACAACTCTGCACTTAATGGTGAAGCAGAGGAATGTAAAAAGGAAGAAGCTCCTGAATCATTCCAGCTAACAGAAGAAATTACAGGTGATACCTTTGTTGATAAACATTCATTGTTCAGAGGTGCTGTAGTATTTGACGGCGAAGGCGTTCTTGATGTACGCAAAGTCGGACTAAAGACAATGATGGGTAAAATGGCAGAGGAAATGCAAGAGGACGAGCTAGATTCTCCTCTAAAGGTTAAGCTAGCTAAGCTTGCTAAGCAGATTTCTACCTTTGGTTACATCGGTGCTATTGTTATCGCAGTTCTATATCTTGGATATTTTATAATGCAAGCTGGTGGTTTTGACGCATTCTTTGCTGCAGAACTACACGTTATTATTGACAAGATTATCGAAGCAGTAACACTTGCAGTTGTTATTATAGTTTGTGCAGTTCCAGAGGGTCTTCCTTTGATGATTTCTCTTGTACTTATGCAGAATACAAGTAAAATGCTTGACCACAATGTACTTGTAAGAAAAGCAGAGGGTATTGAAACTGCTGGTTCTCTTAACATTTTGTTTAGTGATAAAACAGGTACAATTACAAAGGGTATGCTTGAGGTTGTAGACTTCTTTACAGCAGACGGTAACTCAATACCTATGAACGAACTAAGTAAGCACAGTATGGTTAAGGGCTATCTTGACCTTGCTATTGGTAAGAATACACGTTCAATGTTTGACGATTCTCACCGTGTAATTGGTGGTAACGCTACTGACCAAGCGTTAATGAAGTTCATTGGCGAAAACACATTTAACACACTACAGGCTGACAAGAACTGTGTTGTAACAGCTTCTCAGGGCTTTAACTCAACTATTAAATTTAGCCAGGCTAGAATCGACAGTGTTGGTAAAACATTCTATAAGGGTGCTCCAGAAAGATTACTAGCAAAGGCTACTAAGTATCTAGATGCAGACGGTAACATTAAGCCACTTGATTTAGACAAGCTAAACAAGAAAATTGATGAACTAGCTGTAAAGGCGATGCGTGTTCTAGCTTTTGGTTATTCAGAGAAAGAGCTTGTTGAGGATACAATTAATGATGACGTAATTTTAATAGGTCTTGTTGGTATCCGTGACGATGTTCGTGCAGAGGCTAAAGAGGCTATACAGCAGGTTAAGAGTGCTGGTATTCAGGTTGTTATGATTACTGGTGACCGTCTTGAAACTGCAAAGGCTATTGCTAAAGATGCAGGTCTAATTCAAAATGATAACGAGCTTGCTTTAACATCAGCAGACCTAAATGCTATGTCTGACGAAGAGGTTAAGAAAATTATTCCTCAGATAAGAGTTATCGCAAGAGCATTGCCAACAGATAAGTCAAGAATGGTAAGACTTTGTCAGGAAATGAACCTTGTTGTTGGTATGACAGGTGACGGTGTAAATGACTCTCCTGCACTAAAGAGAGCTGACGTTGGTTTTGCAATGGGTAGCGGTACAGAGGCTGCTAAAGAAGCAGGTAAAATTGTTATTTTGGACGATAACTTTAAATCAATTAAAGATGCAATTTGGTATGGTAGAACAATTTACCATAACATTCTAAAATTCTGTAAGTTCCAGTTGGTTATTAACGTAGCTGCTGTTATAGTAAGTGCTATTGCACCATTCTTTGGTGTTGAAGAACCACTAAAGGTAACACACTTGCTATTTGTAAACCTTGTAATGGACGGTCTAGGTGCTATTATGCTTGGTAACGAGCCAGCACTAAAGCGTTATATGAAGGAAAAGCCAAGAAGAAGAGACGAAAGCATTGTAAGCAAGAAAATGATGGCACAGATTGGTGTAATGGGTGCTTGGTTAACACTTGTTAGCTTTATTTACCTAATTGTACCTTTCTTTAGAAATCTGTTCCCAGCAGGCGAACTAGGTACAGCACAGCATTTAACAGGCTATTTTGTACTGTTTATTGTAAGTGCATTGATGAACGGCTTTAATGTTCGTGATGATGGCTTTGGTATTTTCAGAGGACTTAACGAAAACACAGGTTTCTTAAAGGTATTCTTTGCAATTATCGGTATTCAGTTCTGTATCGTTAACTGTGGATTAATTCCATTTGCTCCATTTGAGTTTATCGGTAAAATGTTCAGCTGTGTACCATTTGGTATAAATGGTTGGATTGCTGTAGTTCTATTAGCATTCACAATGATACCTGTTGACCTAGTAAGAAAATTTATTGTAAATAAGGTTATCAACAAGAAATAAGTTAATAGCAAACCTTAATTAACTCTTTATGATTTTATGGCTGTATGGTACAATGTATCATACAGCTTATTTTTTAGGAGAAAATTATGATTATTTTTAATACAGATTTAGACAACACAATAATATATTCGTATAAACAGGATATAGGTAAAGATAAAATAAATGTAGAACTTTATCAAGGCAGAGAAATATCCTTTATTACCCCAAAAACATTTCAACTTTTGCAACAAATTAACGAAAAAATATTAATTGTGCCTACTACAACCAGAACTCTAGAGCAGTACAGCAGAATAGACTTGAAACTTGGTGGATTTAAATACGCTCTTGCCTGTAATGGTGGCGTGTTGCTGGAAAATGGTGTAGAAAATATACAGTGGTATAATATCTCCAGAGAATCAGTAGAAAGCTGTCAGCAACAGCTTAACACAGCAGTAAAATTATTTGAAAATGATCCAAACCGTACCTTTGAAGTGCGTAATTTAAGAGAACTTTTTGTTTTCACTAAAAGCAGTCAACCAAAACTAACTGTTGAAATGCTAAAGCAACAGCTAGACACAAATCTTCTTGATGTTTTTTATAACGGTGTTAAGGTGTATGCTGTACCTAAGATATTAAATAAAGGAAATGCAGTTAAAAGATTGCAGAAAATGTTAGGTGCAGATACAGTAATTACTGCTGGTGATAGTGAATTTGATATTCCAATGCTTAATGTAGCAGATTTAGGATTAGCTCCAAAAAAACTTGTAGACATTAGTAAAGACTGTGGTTTGCCACTAAATAATAACGTAGAAATAATGTCGGAAAATAAATTATTTGCAGAAAGTCAATTAGAAAGAGTTTTACAATTTATTGAAAATCACAAAGCTCTATAATTTCCGTTTTTGATGAATATAGCATAAAAAAGCCTTGTAATACTTGTTAAAGGTTGCTGAATATGGTATAATTAAATATCAATGTAAGTATATATGAAGGATTAAGTGTTTTTATTTAGGAGGTTATATGGTTGTACTAGGTATAGACCCTGGCTACGCTATTGTGGGTTGGGGAGTAGTCTGTTATGCTAGAAATACATATAAGCCACTTGGATTTGGTGCTATTACAACCCAAGCTGATGCAAACTTTAACAGTAGACTGGAATATATCTACACAAACATATATCGGCTTATCGAAAAGTCAAAGCCAGACGCTTTGGCTATCGAGAAACTATACTTCCAAAATAATCAAAAAACAGCTATCAATGTAGCACAGGCAAGGGGGGTAATTCTTCTTGCAGCACAACAACAGCAGGTTCCAATTTTTGAATACACACCACTACAGGTTAAGACTGTAGTAACAGGCTATGGTAAAGCTAAAAAGCCACAGGTTATGGAAATGACACGCAGACTTTTGAATTTGGACAGTGTTCCAAAGCCAGATGATACAGCGGATGCTTTGGCTATTTCTTTGTGTCATATACAGGCACAGGGAACAGGTTTAAGAAGAATTATCACACAAGGGAGATATAATTAATGTTTTACAGCTTACGAGGTAAATTGATATGTTCTGAGCAAAATTTTGTTGTTATAGAATGTGGCGGTGTTGGGTACCTTTGCTATACCTCAACAACAACACAAGGACAACTGTCACAGCTAAATTGCGAAGCTAAGGTTTATACTCATTTGGTTGTAAGAGAAGATGCAATGGAGCTATATGGTTTTGCAACAACTAAAGAGCTAGATTGCTTTAAGCTGTTAATTACTGTAAGTGGAGTGGGTGCAAAAATGGCTATAGCTGTTTTGTCAGTGTTAACTCCAGAAAATTTTGTTTTGGCAGTTGCCACATCAGACACCAACGCTATTTCTCAAGCACAGGGTGTTGGCAAAAAGAAAGCGGAGCGTATTATTTTAGACCTTAAAGATAAAATAAAAGCATTTGATAATATGTTACCATCTGGTAATGTAGCAGTTGCAACAAAAAATATATCAACAGGCAATATACCAAAGGCTGTAGAGGCTTTATCTGTACTTGGTTATACTTCCCAAGAGGTTATGCCAATATTGCAAAGCTTGGATAGTTCTCTGCCTGTAGAAAAGCTAATAAGTTTAACATTAAAAGAAATGGGCAGAAGATAGGAGGGTTAATTAATGGATTTTGATAATATTGATTTTGAAAATCGAATAGTTGACCCAGAAGAGCTACCAGATGAGTTTGGCGAGGGGGATAACCCACTTCGACCTAAAACTCTAGATGATTATATAGGACAGGAAAAGGTAAAGGAAAATTTGTCAATATATATTCAGGCAGCTGTACAAAGAAGAGAAACCCTGGACCATGTTCTTCTTTATGGCCCACCAGGTCTTGGAAAAACAACCTTGGCTGGTATTATAGCAAACGAGATGGGAGTAAGTCTGCGTATAACATCAGGCCCAGCAATAGAAAAGCCAGGTGACTTGGCAGCAATACTTACCAATCTTAATGATGGTGATGTACTATTTATTGACGAAATCCACCGTCTTAATAGACAAGTAGAGGAAATTTTATACTCTGCAATGGAGGACTTTGCTATTGATATAATTACAGGTAAAGGACAAATGGCTGCATCTTATCATTTGCCATTACCTAAATTCACGTTGGTAGGTGCCACTACAAGAGCTGGTCAAATTGCCGCACCACTGCGTGACCGTTTTGGTGTAGTTTTGCGTTTGGAATTATATACACCGGAAGAATTGGCTAAAATTGTAACAAGAAGTGCAAATATACTTTCTATGCCAATAGATACTGACGGTGCCTTAGAAATTGCCTCTCGCTCTCGTGGCACACCTCGTATAGCTAACAGATTATTAAAGCGTGTGCGTGATTTTGCACAGGTTATTAGTGATGGTATTATAACTTGCGAAACTGCTCAAACTGCGTTAGAGCGAATGGAAATTGATGAACTGGGTTTAGATTCTAACGACAGAAGAATGATAGAAGCAATGATAAAATACTACCGTGGTGGCCCTGTAGGAGTAGAAACCCTAGCCGCAACAATCGGTGAGGAGGCTGTAACAATAGAAGATGTTTACGAGCCATATCTAATGCAAATTGGTTTCTTAAACAGAACTCCAAGGGGTAGATGTGTAACAGAATCAGCCTGCTTACATCTAGGGTATAAATTCCCAGGCAACTGTGACAATACCCACAACAACCAAGAAATTACCTTGTTTTAATTAAATAATTCAACAGTTTTATATATAAATTATAGTTTTTATTTGGAGGAGATATAATATGGGAAGACTATTTGGAACAGACGGTGCAAGAGGAATTGCAAATAGAGAGCTTGATTGCGAACTAGCTATGAATATAGGCAGAGCTGCTGCTATGGTGCTTACAGAGCAAAGCGACAAGAAACCTGTCTTTGTTATTGGTAAGGATACTCGTTTAAGCTCAGATATGCTTGAGGGTGCTATTATTGCAGGTTTATGCTCTGTTGGTGCAGATGTTATTACACTAGGTGTGGTACCAACTCCAGCTGTAGCGTTGTTAGTAAAAAAATATAACGCAGATGCAGGTGTTATGATTTCTGCTTCACATAACCCATTTGAATTTAACGGAATTAAATTATTTAGTGGCACAGGTTTTAAATTGCCTGACAGCCTAGAAGAAAAAATTGAAGCTATTGTTCTTGACAAGGTAAAGCCATATGCACTTGCAGACAAAGATAAGCTGGGTAAGGTAACAGTATCAGAAACAGGTGTACAGGAATACATAGACCACGTTGTTTCCACAGTTCCAGTTAAACCAGAAGGATTAAAAGTAGCTTTTGACTGTTCAAACGGTTCATCTTCAAGAACAGCTAAGAAAATTTTTGAAGCACTTGGTGTACAGTGTTATATGACTCATTTTCAGCCTAATGGTATCAATATTAACAAGGATTGTGGTTCAACACATATAAATGCACTTGCTGAATATGTAAAAGAAAATAAATTAGATTGCGGAATTGCCTTTGACGGAGATGCAGACAGATGCTTGGCTGTTGACGAAAATGGTAACGAGGTTGATGGAGATTTTATAATCGCTATGTGTGCATTAGAACTTAAAGAGCGTGGCTTGTTAAAGAATAATACAGCAGTGGGTACTGTTCTTACAAATATGGGCTTTACAAAATTCTGCGAGAAAAATAATATTAACTTTGAAGCTACCAAGGTTGGTGACAGATATGTTCTTGAATCAATGGTTGAAAACGATTATTCAATAGGTGGCGAGCAAAGTGGTCACGTTATTTTCTTAGACTATTGCACAACAGGTGACGGTCAAACAACTGCTGCACAGCTGTTAAGCCTTATGAAGAGAAAAGGCTGTGCATTGTCAGAATGTGCAAAGGTTATGGAGCGTTTCCCACAGGTGATGATTAATGTTAAAATCTCACCACAGGGTAAAAATAAAGTAGATTCAGATGATGAAATTCAGAAGAAGATTGCACAGGTTGCAAGTCAGCTTGAGGGTCACGGTAGAATTTTGGTAAGAGAATCAGGCACAGAGCCACTTGTAAGAGTAATGCTTGAAGGCTCTGATTATGCTGAAATTGAAACATTGGCTAAAGAAACAGCAGAGATTGTTAAAGCTAAATTGGGATAATTTTAATTATATTGGAGGAAACAAAGTGCGAGTAGCTAATTGGGAAGATTATGAACTTATTGATGCTTCTTGTGGAGAAAGATTGGAACGTTGGAATAATATAATTCTAATTCGACCAGATCCACAAATTATCTGGAATACCCCTAAAACTCACTATTTATGGAAACAAGCTCACGCTCGTTATCATCGCTCATCATCAGGTGGGGGTAAATGGGAGGTTTACAAGAAAATTCCAGATGTGTGGCAGATAAAGAATAAAAACATAAAATTTCAAATAAAGCCAATGGGCTTTAAACATACAGGTGTTTTTCCAGAACAGGCTACTAACTGGGACTTTGTAGACAATATTATTCGTAATTCTAAAAAAGAGCTTAATGTTCTTAATATGTTTGCTTATACAGGCGGTGCTACCCTTGCTTGCCTAAATGCTGGTGCAAGGGTATGCCATGTAGATGCCTCTAAGGGAATGGTTCAGTGGGCAAAGGAAAATGCTACTGTATCAAACCTTGCAGGCAAGCCTGTACGCTGGCTTGTTGATGATTGCGTAAAATTTGTTCAGCGTGAGCAAAGAAGAGGGAATAAGTATGATGGTATTATTATGGACCCACCATCATATGGCAGAGGCCCTAACGGTGAAGTATGGAAATTAGAAGAACAGCTATATTCTTTGGTAGAATTGTGTTCAACAGTTCTCTCAAAAAATCCAGAGTTTTTTGTGCTTAATTCCTATACTACAGGTCTTTCACCAGCAGTTATGCAATATTTATTAAGTACTGTACTTGTCCCTAAATTTGGTGGTAAGGTAACAGCAGATGAAATTGGTCTGCCTGTTACTTCCAGTGGGCTTGTTTTGCCTTGTGGCTCAACTGCAATTTGGCAAAGGGATTAATAATTTTAATATTTATTGCAGAAAGGATATAAAGATAATGGAAGATTTATTATCAGAAGTAGTTGAAGTTGTATTCGAAGCATTGCTTAACAGTCGCAGAGTACCTAAAATAGTAAAATATTTGATTATCATTGTGGTATGTGGACTTATTATTGGTCTTGGTTTAATGCTGGGCTTGTCAAGTGATGTAATGCTTATAGGCAGAATATTAGGCTTTGTTTTAGCTGTTTTATTTGTAATACTTGGTATATATTTAATATCTAAAATCCGCAAAAGCTAAATTATAAAACATATTGTATTAGGGTATGGCATTTGCCTTTGTAGGGAGGTACTTTAGTTGGGCGATTTTATTAAAGTAGAAAATGTTAGCTTTTCTTATGACGAGAACACTGTACTTAACAATATTTCACTCTCTGTAAAAGAGGGTGAATTTGTTGCCTTATTGGGACATAATGGTTGTGGCAAATCTACAATGGCTAAGCTGTTTAATGTGCTTTTAACTCCAGACAGTGGCACAGTTACAGTGGACGGTATTAATGCTAAAAATGATGATGACATCTATGATGTAAGAAGTCGTGTAGGTTTAGTATTACAAAATCCGGATAACCAACTTGTTGCTACAATAGTAGAGGAAGATGTTGCCTTTGGCCCAGAAAATATGGGTATTGAACCTAAAGAGATAAGACAACGTGTAGACAACGCTTTGAAGTCAGTAGGAATGTATGAATATCGTAAACACGCACCTCATAAGCTTTCTGGTGGACAAAAGCAAAGAGTAGCCATAGCAGGTATAATTGCTATGCAACCTAAATGTATAGTGCTGGACGAACCTACTGCAATGCTTGACCCACAGGGCAGGCAAGAGGTTATGGATACTATAAAGCGTCTAAATAAAGAGCATAATATTACCATAGTTCTTATAACTCATTATATGGATGAAGCTGTACAGGCAGACAGAGTAATAGTAATGGATAAAGGCAGAGTGTTAACAGAAGGAACTCCTTTACAGGTTTTCAGCCAAGTACAGCTGTTAAAAAGCCATTCTCTTGATGTTCCACAATCAGTAGAGCTTATGTATTTATTGCAAAAAAGTGGGGTAGATGTCAATTCTCTGCCTCTTACACCAAATGAATGTATTGGTAAACTTGAAAGCCTACTTGCAAAATAAAGTTATTTATAAAAGGACTTGTTTTTATGAGCATATTACAAGTAAAAAATTTGTCATATAAATATGGTGTTGACACACCCTTTGAAAAAATTGCAGTAAACAATGTTTCTTTTTCAGTTAATAAAGGTGAAATTGTTGGTATAATAGGTCATACAGGCTCAGGCAAGTCTACCTTAGTTCAAATGCTAAATGGACTTATAAAACCAAACAGTGGTAGTGTATTATTAGACGGAAATGATATTTGGAAGCAACCTAAAAAAATCAGACAGGTAAGATTTAAGGTTGGTATGGTATTCCAATATCCTGAATATCAGCTTTTTGAGGATACAGTTGCAAAGGATATTGCATATGGCCCAGCTAATATGGGTTTAAGCGAAGAAGAAATAAGCTACAGAATTAAATCTGCATCACAGTTTGCTGGCTTATCAAGTAGTTTATTAAATAAATCTCCTTTTGATTTGTCAGGTGGAGAAAAAAGAAGAGTTGCCATTGCTGGTGTAATTGCTATGGAGCCGGATATTCTTATCCTTGACGAACCAACAGCAGGACTAGACCCAATGGGAAGAGAACAGCTATTAGCACAAATAGAAAGTTACCATAAGCGTAAAGGCAATACCATATTATTGGTTTCCCACAGTATGGAGGATATAGCCAGAATTTCTAATAGAGTACTGGTTATGCACAATGGCAATCTTGAAATGCTAGACACACCTAATGCTGTTTTTGCACAGGGTGAAAAGTTAAAAGAAATGGGATTAAAAATCCCACAAATTACGCAAATTATGAACACATTATATGAAAAGGGTTATAATGTACCCAAAGGTGTTCTTACTATAAATCAAGCAGTGGAATATTTATTACCATTGCTAAAAAAGGGGGAGTGTTCTTGATACAGGATATTACACTAGGACAATTCTTCCCAGGCAATTCATTTATCCATAGAATAGATCCAAGAGTAAAAATTATATTAATAATAGCCTATATTGTCTTTCTTTTTATTACCACAAATTTTGTGGCACTTGGTTTTATGGCTTTGGTTATCTTAGGAACATTACTACTTACTAAAATTCCTATAAAGCTATATTTCAAAGGGTTAAAATCTATTATTTTTATATTGTTATTTACATCTGTCCTAAATTTATTTTACGGAAAAGGCGAACCAATATGGCAATTAGGTTTTTTGAAAATAACATGGAATGGCATCAGTAATGCCACATTTATTTCTATAAGAATAATTTTACTTATATTAGTAAGCTGTATTTTAACCTATACAACTTCACCTACAGATTTAACAGATGCACTTGAAAGACTTATGAAGCCATTGAAAGTGTTCAATATTAAGGTACACGAAATAGCTATGATGATGACAATAGCTTTACGCTTTGTACCAACACTTCTAGAAGAAACCGACAAGATAACAAAGGCACAAAAGGCAAGAGGTGCAGATATGGATAATGGCAATATTATACAGCGTGTAAAAGCAATGATACCTGTGTTAATACCGCTTTTTGTTTCTGCTTTTAATAGAGCCTATGATTTAGCTGTAGCTATGGAGTGTCGTTGTTATCGTGGTGGCAATGGCAGAACAAGAATGAAGGTACTGCACATTGATAAAGAAGATTTACTGGCAATAGGTGTTTCCTTGCTGGTATTAACAGGAGTAATAATATGCAATGTGATGTTCAAGGTAATCAGATAAGAAACTTTTTAATAACAATTTCATATAACGGTAGTAATTATCACGGTTGGCAGATTCAAAACAATGCTTTGGCTGTACAAGAAGTTTTTCAGAACGCACTGGAAAATATAATACAGAAAACTCCTTATGAGATTAAAGGTTGTTCTCGTACAGACAGTGGTGTTCATGCAAATATGTATTGCATCAGTCTAAAAATGGCTCATTCAATACCTTGCCATAGACTATTAACTGCGTTAAACAGATTTCTGCCATTGGATATAGCTGTACTTAATGTTGAAGAAAAACCTTTGGATTTTCACGCAAGATACAGCTGTAAAAGCAAACAATATGTTTACAAAATCTGGAACAGCCCTGTCCGTAACCCTTTTTTAGATGGCTTGGCTTACCATTACAAATGGCATATAGATGTAGAAAAGCTAAACAGAGCCTGCAAGGCATATATAGGTAAATATGACTATACTTCCTTTTGTACTATAGATAATCGCAAAATGGAGGATATGTGCCGTAATGTTATGAGCTTTAATGTTGAGCGTCAGGGAGATATGGTTTTAATGACAGTAGAAGCTGACGGTTTTCTGTATAATATGGTTCGTATTATGGTGGGAACCCTTATTCGTATTGCAGAGGGGAAATTTGCGGAAGATTCTATTTCAGAAATTATAAAGGCAAAAGATAGGTCAAAAGCAGGCCCAACAGCACCTGCCTGTGGTTTGTATCTTAATAAGGTAAATTATTGATATATGTGTACAAATAACGCATTTATTCAAGGAGAATGAAAATGAAATTCAAGCATAATTGGAAAAAAGGTAAAAAGCGAGAAATGCTAAGCTATGAGGATAAGCCCATAGAAGAGTATGAACGTGATGAAAACAAGGAAAAAAAATCCTTATTTTCCAACAACAAAATAAGGAATGTAGTAATTATATTAGCTGTTCTTGTTATTGCTGTTGGATTACATTCTGTGTGGAAAAATATTTCACCAGCTTCATTGCAAGACAGTATTTCATCTGTACAGGCTAAGGGTAATGGCTTTCCTGTAAAAATAGAGGGTAAGTCTGTAGATGAAAGTGATACAGGTATATTATCAGGTAATTTTGCTTATATAAGTGACACACAATTTCAAATACTAAATAATAACGGTGGTTTAGTTTCTAATAAGCGTGTAAAATTTGCTTCTCCTGCAATGACCTCTTGTAATAAGTACGCTTTAATATATGACAGAGAGGGCAGTGGCTACAGAATTGAATCCAGCTCTGGCACAATATACGAGGGTGAAGCCGATGATGATATTTTCGATGCAGAAATTCTTGATAACGGTTGCTATGCAATACTTTCTAAAAAATCGGGCTATTCTACCAAATTAACAGTATATAATAGCGATAATACCCAAAAATATGCTTATTATTTTTCACAATGCTATGCTACAGATGTATCATTAGATAAAGATGTAAAACACGCCGTAGTGTGTGGTTTAGACGCTTCTGAGGGTAGTATGGTTTCAAGAATTTATATTCTTGATTTTACAAAGGAAGAACCAATAGAAAAAATTGAATTTAAGGATTCTACTATTTACAGTGTAGATTTCTTGAATAATGGTAATATTTCAGCTATAGGTAATAAATCAGCTATGATTATTACCTCAGACTATAAAAATAAATATGACTTTACTTACAATGGTTATAATCTAGCAAGTATAAATGTAGTTGATGACGGTGTTTTTATTTCCCTTTCACCTTTTACAGACGGAAAAAGCTGTGAAATTTGGCACATAACTCAAAATGGTTTTACAACAGTTACCAAAACAGAATTATCAACTACCTCTATGGATGTTATGGGCAAAACAGTTGCACTTCTCAGCAACAATACTATAACCCTGTTCGATACATCAACTCAAACATCACTAAAAAGCTATGACGCAGGAATAGATGCTAAAAGCATAAGATATACAAATTCTAATACTATATATGTTGTTGGTACAACAGAAATAAGGGCAGTATCGCTAAAATAATTCTATACTACCACTTTATAAAATAGTTAAAATATCATATTTTTCTATCTTTTATTTGTTAACAATTTAATAATTGTTTTTTTATTTTTAATGTGGTATATTAAACCACAATAGTGTAATTAATATATTTTTAGGTGTTAAAGTGAGGTTTTGTATGTTTAACATATTCGATTTAATTATGTTGGCTGTTATAATTGGTTTTATTGTTGCCGGATGTGTAAGAGGTGCAATAAAAACTGTGCTTTCCTTTGCCGGTGGTATTGTTTCAATTTTCATATCCACAATATTAGGTAAAACATTGGCTAACGGTATTTACGATGCATTTTTCAGAAATTCTATAATAAATGAAGTTTCATCTTCTGTTACAGAGGTAATGGAAAAGGGTGCAACCAATATAGGTGACAGCGTTGTTTCTGCTTTACCAGATTTTATACAAAATTTGTTAGGCGACAAGATTATATCAAGTGTTAATGGTATGTCATTTGACTCATCACAGCAAGTAGCTACAGGTGTTGCAACTGCTGTAGAGCAGGTTGTTTCTCCTGTTTGTATTGCTATGATTACTGTTATTATTTCTGTAGTATTATTTGTAATATTAAAGGTGCTACTGGGAATACTATTTCATTGTGCAGATTTTCTTAATAACATACCTGTAATAGGAACAGCTAATAAAATTGTTGGTGGTATATTGGGTGCTGTTTATGGTGTATTAGCTGTATTTTTAATAACTCTAATCATTTCGTGCTTCAGTGCATTCTTTAATCAAAACGGAATTCTCAATGAGGAAATTATGAATGATTCGCTGTGCTTCTCTGTTGTTAATGGGGAAGATACAGCCAGCTATTTGGAAAAATTTTATGATCCTGACAATATGTACATAGATAATGTTTGATAGTTTGTAATAGAGGAGAGTATTTTCAAGATGTCTAATATTAAGGAGGACAGTGTAGTCACTTCCGATGATAATGATTGTTCTAAAAAAATAATCACCATACCTAATATTATTTCGTTTATTAGAATAGTACTTATTATACCATTTGTCTTTTTCTTTCTTAACGAGAAATATATAGAAGCCTTTAGCTTTATTGTTGTTTCAGGTATAAGTGACTGCTTTGATGGACTAATTGCAAGAAAACTTAATCAAATTTCTGAATTAGGTAAACTTCTTGACCCTATAGCAGATAAGCTAACTGTTGTTGCTGTGGTTATCTGTTTAGGAATTTATATACCATCAATTTTCCCATTAGTTATTGCATTAGTTGTAAAAGACTTTAGTATGCTGGTTGGTGGCTTTATGTTGTTGTGTAAGGGGGTAACACCTCCGGCAGCAAAATGGTATGGAAAGGTAGCAACTATAATTTTTTATTTTTCTGTTGTTACTATTGTTTTTGTAAAAGGAATATTAAAGTATGACATTCCTTATCTAACAGGTATTTTACTAACAATAACTATGGTTGCAATGATGTTTGCTTTGGTAAAATACGCAATAATTTTTATAGAGCTATGTAACAGAAATAAAAAAGAAAAAACAAATAAATGTAATGATGCTATTATAGAGTAAGGAGTATAAATATGCTTTGTTGTAGATGTAACAAAAGACCGGCTATTGTATTTATATCAAGCAATTCCGGTAACAGTCAGCCACAAGGTTATTGTTTAACCTGTGCTAACGAGCTTGGCATAAAGCCTGTTAAGGATTTAATGCAAAATATGGGTGTAACTGAAGACCAAATTGAGAGTATGCAGGAATCTATGGATGCTCTTTTAGGCGGTAATGGAGAAATGCCTAATCTTCAAGAGCTTTTAGGCGACACAGATATGGAAAGTCTTATGGAACAGGCAAGCAGTATGATGCCAGACGATGACGACCCAGACAGATTTTCTCAAGGTGGGGCACCTACTTTTCCTTTTAATATTTTTGGTGGTAACAATAAAAATGCTGATGGCAAAAATGATGCAAGTACTCAATCAAAAAGAATAAATAAAAGAGATAGAGAATCAAAACGTAAACATATTGATGCTTATTGCACCAACTTAACAGAAAAGGCTAAGCAAGGCAAGGTAGACAGAGTAATTGGCAGAGATAAAGAAATAGCCAGAGTTATTCAAATTTTGTCTAGAAGAAGCAAAAATAACCCTTGCTTAATTGGTGAGCCTGGTGTAGGTAAAACTGCCATTGCAGAGGGTCTTGCTTTGCGTATAGCAAAGGGAGATGTTCCACAGCGTTTGAAAGATAAGGAAATTCAATTATTGGATTTAACAGCTCTAATTGCAGGTACTCAATTTAGAGGTCAGTTTGAAAGCCGTATTAAGGGCTTAACAACAGAGGTTAAAGAAGCAGGCAACATAATCTTATTTATTGACGAGGTACATAACCTTGTTGGTACTGGTGACTCAGAAGGTACAATGAATGCAGCAAATATTCTTAAACCTGCTCTTTCAAGAGGAGAAATCCAAGTAATTGGTGCAACAACCTTTAATGAATATAGAAAATATATAGAAAAAGACTCAGCACTTGAGCGTCGTTTCCAGCCTGTAACTATTAACGAGCCATCTATAAAAGATGCTATAGATGTATTAACAGGTGTAAAAGGATACTACGAAAAGCACCATAGAGTTGCTGTGTCAGACACAATAGTAAGACGTGCAGTTGTGTTGTCTGAAAGATATATAACAGATAGATTTTTACCAGATAAGGCTATAGACCTTCTTGACGAAGCTTGTGCTTGTGCTGCTCTTGCTTGCAAAGAGATGGAAGAGTACGATAAGTTGACAGATAATATGCGTTATCTAAATGTAAGGGAAGAAGAGCTTACTGAAAATCAAGAAGTTATAGATTATGAGGCAGTTGCAAAAATTAGAGCCGAAAAAGCACAGCTAGAGGCAAAAATTAAAGAAATTGAGCCAAGTGCAATGGGTGTAGAAGTTCAGGATAAAGACCTAGCAAAGGTTATAGAGCTTTGGACAGGTATTCCAGCCCAAAGAGTAGAAGAAAACGAACTTGCAAAGCTGTCAGATTTAGAAGATGCTATGAAAAAGCACATTATAGGTCAAAATGAAGCAGTATCAGCTATATCCAAGGCTGTACGCCGTAGCAGAGTACAAATCAGCCCAAGACGCAGACCAGCATCATTTATATTTGTAGGACCAACAGGTGTAGGTAAAACAGAACTTGTAAAGGTTTTGGCAGAGGAGCTTTTTGATACTCCAGAAACTCTAATAAGACTAGATATGTCAGAGTATATGGAGAAACACGCAGTTTCTAAGATAATTGGCTCTCCACCAGGTTATGTAGGCTACGACGAGGCTGGTCAAGTAACTGAAAAGGTTCGCAGAAAGCCATACTCTGTTTTATTGTTTGATGAAATTGAAAAAGCACATCCAGATGTACTTAATATATTATTACAAATTCTAGATGAAGGTAAAGTTACTGACGCCCACGGTAGAGTAGTTAACTTTGAGAATACAGTAATTGTAATGACATCTAATGCAGGCAGTAATAAAACAGAAACAGCATTGGGCTTTGGAAAAACACAAGAAGATGCAGGAAAAGACCGTGTTATGAAAGCACTTCGAGAGTTTTTAAGACCAGAGTTTTTAGCAAGAGTTGATGATATTATTGTATTTAGAAATCTAGATACTAATGACTTTAAAGGCATTGCTTCTCTTGTACTTGATGAATATATCGAGTCACTGTCAGAAAAAGGAATTAAATTCTCATATGACGAATCTGCTACAGAGTTTATTGCCCAAAAGTCTGCTGGTGGAAAAAGCGGAGCAAGAGATATTCGTAATTTTATCCGCCACAATGTTGAAGACAAAATCGCAACAGAAATTATTACCCATGGCGAGGGTAAACTACAGGCTGTGGCACTAACTACAAAAGATGACCAACTAGTTGTAGAAGTTCTTTAATTTTTAGGTATAACCTAATATATTTAATAAAATTATCCCATCAAAAAAACCGAGACTCACCATATTTCAGTGAATCTCGGTTTTTTATAGCTTTCTTATACTTTTTATTTATTGGATATTTTAAGATAAATATAAAATCCAATCACTCATTATCACCACTGTTTTCCCTATCATATTCATCATAACGGGAACTAGCGTTAAATAAAGCCATAAAAATTGTTGCAATAAATGCCCCTACTAACATACCAATAAAAAATAATAGCAAGAATACCACCTCTATATCTTAATGTATACCTATATTATACCTATGCCAGTTAAAATATATACAGAATTGTGTAGGGTAAAAATCTTTATTAAGTGAACAATGTTAACCTTGTTTGTTGCAATATTATAAACACCTCACACAAAATTATAAATTGTAAAATTATTCTTTTATTTTTGTGATAACTGTATTATAATCATACTGGTATATTATTTATATTAACTTGTTTTCTTATTTATAAGGTATTGGGGGTGTGCCTATGTCAGAAAATCCACATAGCGGTCATCGTGACCGTTTACGAAAAAAATTTTTGGCTAATGGTTTTGATAATCTTGAAGTTCACGAGGTTTTAGAGCTTTTACTATATTATGCAATACCAAGAAAAGATACAAACCCCATTGCACACAAACTGTTAGCAGATTTTGGTTCTTTTTCTGCTGTTTTAGATGCCCCTATAGATAAATTAAAAGAATCAGGATTAAGTGAAAATTGTGCCATATACTTAAAGCTATTTCCTCAAATTTGCAGTATGTATATGGAAGATAGGAATAATAATAAAGATAAGATAATTGATATTGATAGTGTAGGCGAAAGAATAAAGCACAAGTTTATTGGTCGCAATTATGAGGCAGTTGTCCTTTTGCTATTAGATACAAAACTTAAAGAAGTTTATTGTGGTGTTATAAATAAAGGTTCAGTATCAGCCTGTGAGGTTTATGTAAGAAAAATTATAGAACTTGCAGTATCATATAATTCACGCTATGCTGTTCTTGCCCACAATCATCCCAGTGGTTTGGCATTACCATCAAATGACGATATAATAACTACTAAAAAGGTGTACGACGCATTAAATCTAATAGATGTTTCTTTAGTTGACCATATAATTGTTGCTGACGATGATTATGTGTCTTTGCGTGATGCCGGCTTTATGGAAGAGTATATAGAATAAAAAATAAATGTAACACATATACAGGTGATAATTATGGATTTTAAACTACATTCTGAATATTCGCCAACAGGTGACCAGCCACAGGCTATTGATGAAATATGTAAATCTATACAGGCAGGTAATAAAGAACAAACCCTGCTGGGAGTTACAGGTTCCGGTAAAACCTTTACAATGGCTAATATTATTGCAAGAGAAAATAGACCAACACTGGTGTTGGCACATAATAAAACCTTGGCTGCTCAGCTGTGTAGTGAGTTCAAAGAATTTTTTCCAGAAAATGCTGTAGAATATTTTGTTTCTTATTATGACTATTATCAGCCAGAAGCATATGTTGCTTCTACTGATACTTATATTGAAAAAGACAGCTCTATAAATGATGAAATAGACAAGCTACGCCACAGTGCAACTCTTGCTCTTTCAGAAAGAAGAGATGTTATTATTGTTGCCAGTGTTTCTTGTATATATAGTTTAGGCAACCCTATTGATTATCGTAATA
>JAXKHT010000051.1:0-13445 GCA_036549705.1 Acutalibacteraceae bacterium
AGTAATGCTTTAAGAAAAACAGCATGACCTAACTCAATACGAAAATCAGGTGTTATTCTTTTTAGAATTTCTATAGCAGATATTATAAGCTCTAAATCAGCACGTTTTCCAACAGCACCAATAAGCTCCATTCCAGCCTGACGCACCTCATCACTTTTACCTGCCAATGCTTTATTATTTCTGTAAATAGGTTGATTATATGAAAGGCGTAAAGGTAATGACTCATCTTGTAAGCGAGTTGAAACAACTCTTGCTATAGGTACAGTAGAGTCTGGACGCATAACCAATAATCTGCCCTTTTTATCTGTTGAAATAAACATTTCCTCTGACATATATCCAAAGCCTTCAAGAGAAAATGTATCGTAAAATTCCAATCCTGGTGTAATAACCTGACAATAACCTTTCTCTTTAAATACTTCATTAATTATATTGCTAACAGAATTTATAGCAACTGATTCTTCAAATAATAAATCTCTAGTACCCTCTGGAGTTAATTTATAATATTTTCTCATATATTGTAACCTCTTTTGCACACTTTAGTATACTACTATAATAACATAACGAATATTAATTGTCAATATCATACATTAGTTTATCTGCAAATTAGCTATTTTGCCAATTTGCAGATATAACCACAAATATAATATATCATTTAAAACTAACAGAATATATTATACTACTGTAAATTTTTAATTTTTATCTGATTTATCAGGATTCTTTTTAGAAGCAACCATAACATTATCCTTAATAGTTTTAAACAGCTTAGTTTCCTTAAAATCAATAGCAGGTTTTTCTGCATCTGTAATAATATCTGAATCTGGTGAATCTCCTAAATGTTGCAGATAATTTTTTTCTTTAATTTTATTATTTACTGCATCTCTTATCAAAGAATATATAATAGCAAATACAGGTACAGCAATAAACATACCTACAACACCAAATATTCCGCCACCTATAATAACACTTGCCATTATCCAGAAACCAGATATACCTATAGAATCGCCTACAACCTTTGGGCCAATAACATTACCGTCTATTTGCTGTAAAATAAATATAAACAATGCAAACCACAGTGCTTCTATTGGATTAACAATTAGAAGCAATAAAATACTTGGAATTGCTCCAATAAATGGGCCAAACATTGGAATTACATTAGTTATACCTACAACAACACTAATAAGTAATGGGTAGTCAAATCTAAATATACTCATACCAATAAAACACAATATTCCCATTATGGCAGAATCTATAATTCTACCATATATGTATCTGCCAAACATTCTATTAGATAGTTCGGCAATATCAAATGTTTTATGAAGTGCGTTCTCTGGCATAACAGCAACAACTAGTTTTTTAGTTTGATATATTAGTTTTTCCTTACAAGCAAGATAATAGAAAGAAACAACAAGACCCATAACAGTATTATACAAACCAGTTGTAAATTGCATTGCAGTGTCAAACAGATTTGGTCCCACTACAGATGCGGTTCCTGTAATTATTTGAATTACATCTTTACCGTAGGAATTTGAAAGATCATCTATAATCTGCTGTGTTTCACCATTTGTCATAATATTAACAAGATTATTTATAACAGAAAACAAGTTGCTATCTTCTGTAATTACTATATTGAAATAATCCTTAGATACAGTAATTATCCAATTCTTAAAGGCATCTGCATAGCTGGAAAAGTTGTTTACAAGTGTTTCAAAGCTTTTAAGCAATTCTGGAATAAGTATTCCAATAAGGAAAGCAACTATACCAAGAACTAAAAGATATGCCAAAATAAGAGAAACTGGCTTACGGGCAGACCGCACAAACTTAGATTTTGACTTATCCATCACCTTAAAAGCTGTGTTCGAGAAAAACACATATGGTTTATTAATCATAAAAGCTATACATATACCTATAATAAATGGCATAGATACGGTAATAACTAAGCCCAGTGCATCCCATACAAAATTAAAATTATCTTTAAGGAATAAAAGTAAAATTGTTAATGCAATAAGTGCTAATATTTGTTTAAATCTTTTTTTACTCACTAAATCACCTCATACTCAAAACAGGGACATTTGACTGCTTTCAGGAATATCATTCAAAGCACCAGCTTCTTTAAGAGTTTCTATAACAGCAGTAGAAACACCTGTTCTTATTTTTAATTCTTCAATAGAAAGGTACTCTCCCTCTTTACCACCCTTAGCTAAACTTTCGGCGGCGGCTTCGCCTACACCTGAAAGAGAACAAAACGGTAATCTGATTTTATTACCTTCTATAACAAACATTTTAGACTCTGATTTGTAAATGTCAATAGGTAAAGCAGAAATTCCTCTTGCAAGCATTTCGTTAACAATTTGCAATGTATCCATTTCTGTCTTATCTGTTGCTGTAGCAAGATTTTGGCTTTGCTTTTGTTTAATGGCATTTATTTTAGCAACAACTGCTTCTTTACCCTTTAACACTGTTATAGCGTCAAATCCGTCACTTCGCACAGTAAAATATGCTGCATAATATTCAATAGGCTTGTGTACTTTATACCAACCTAGTCGTAAAGTTGCAATCATATACGCTGCGGCGTGTGCCTTTGGGAACATATATTTAATCTTCATACAAGAGTCTATGTACCATTGTGGCACATTGTTATCTTTCATAGCTTGTATATGCTCTTCCGTAAGAAGTTTTGTTGCGTTACCTTTACGAACAATCTCCATTATCTTAAACGCCATTTTAGGTGGTAAACCCTTGTGCATAAGATATGTCATAATACTATCACGAGTACCTATAACCTCTGATATTGTACAGGTACCGTCTTTAATTAAATCAGCAGCATTACCTATCCATACATCTGTACCGTGTGATAAACCAGAAATCTGTAAAAGGTCAGAAAATGTTTTTGGTTGACATTCCAAAAGCATTTGTCTAACGAAAGGTGTACCAACCTCTGGCAATGAAAAAGTACCTGTTTCACAATCTATGTCGGCTGGTTCTATGCCAAGCTCTTTTGGAGATGTAAATAATGAAATAACCTTTGGGTCACTCATAGATACATCCATTACAGGAATACCTGTAAATAATTCTAAATAATGATAAATTGTAGGAACATCGTGTCCAAGTTCATCAAGCTTACAAATAGTATCATGTATAGAATGGAAATCGAAGTGAGTAGTTATATTATCAGAATCCTGCTTATTGGCAGGTCTTTGTACAGGACAAAAATCATAAACTTCCATTCCTCTTGGTACAACAACCATACCACCAGGGTGTTGACCGGTGGTTCGTTTAACACCTGTACAGCCAATAGACAACCTTTCCATCTCGGCTTTATTTAGCATTTTACCTGTTTCTTCAACATATTTTTTTACATATCCATATGCTGTTTTATCGGCAACAGTTGCTATTGTTCCGGCTTTAAATACATTGTCTTTTCCAAACAGTTCTTCTGTGTAACGGTGTGAACTTGATTGATATTCACCACTAAAGTTAAGGTCTATATCAGGTGTTTTGTCACCCTCGAAACCAAGAAAAGTTTCAAATGGAATTTCGTGTCCGTCTTGTAAATATTGGGTTCCACATTTCGGACAATTTTTATGTGGCAGGTCAAAGCCCGAGCCATACTCACCGTGAGTAAAAAATTCACTATTTTTACAATTAGGACAAATATAATGAGGGCATAAAGGATTAACCTCTGAAATACCAGACATAGTTGCTACAAAGGAAGAACCAACGGAACCTCTGGAACCTACCAAATAACCGTGAGCCTCACTGTCGGCAACCAGCTTTTGTGCTGTCATATACAATACAGAGAAACCATATTTAGTAATGGCACCCAGTTCTTTATCAAGTCTGGCTTTTACAATTTCCGGCAGTGGGTCACCATACTTTGCTTTTGCTCTTTCCCAAGTAATATTAATCAATTCGTCCTCGGCACCATCAATAAAAGGTGGGTAAACACCAGGTGGAATAGGTCTTACCTGTTCTACCATATCTGCAAGTTTGTTAGGATTTTCAACTACAACCTGATATGCTTTCTCTTTACCAAGATATTCAAATTCTTTAAGCATTTCCGCTGTAGTTCTAAAATATAATGGTGCTTGGTCCTCAGCGTCGGAAAAACCCTTTGATGTCATTAATATTTTTCTGTAGTCACTTTCGTGAGGGTCTAAGAAATGAACATCACAGGTTGCAACAACAGGTTTACCCAGCTTTTCACCTAATCTTATAACTGTTCTATTAAAATCCTGTAATTCCTTTTCTGTTTTTACAGTTCCATTTTTCATCATATAGGCATTGTTGCCTATTGGTTGAATTTCAAGATAGTCATAAAAAGATGCTATCTCTAAAAGCTCATTCCACGGTTTATTATCTACAATGGCTCTGAATAGTTCTCCTGCTTCACAGGCACTGCCTATAAGCAAGCCTTCCCTATATTTTACAAGCTCTGATTTAGGAATACGAGGGTTTCTGTAATAATATTTCATATGACCCATTGAAATCAATCTATATAAATTCTTTAAGCCTGTTCTATTTTTAACTAATATAATTTGATGGAATGCTCTTAGCTTGTTAGGATTAGCTCCTACTATATGTGTATTAATATCCTTTACTCTGGAAATTCCATAGTCAGAATTCAATCTATCTACAAAATTTATAAAAATTTTTGCAAGTATTTCAGCATCATCAGTTGCTCTATGATGATTAAAGCTACCTAATCTTAGATAATCAGCTATGGTATTTAGCTTATAATCTTTTATGTCCTTTAAAATAGATTTTGCCACAGCAAGGGTATCTATAGATGTATATTCGTATGGCAAATTATTTCTTAATGCACCATTACGAATAAAAGAAGTATCAAAATCAGCATTGTGGGCAACCAAAATTGCATCTTTCCCGCAAAACTCGTAAAAACTTTTTATTGCCTCTGCCTCAAGTGGGGCATTACAAACCATACTGTCATCTATACCAGTAAGCTGTGTAATTTTTGCTGGTATAGGCATTTCAGGATTTACAAAGGTAGAAAATTCCTCTAGAATTTCACCATTTTTTACTCTAACAGCACCAATTTCTGTAATTCTATCCTTTGTAGAGCTTAATCCTGTGGTTTCAATATCAAAGCATATAAATTCATCTGTTAGATCTTTATCATTATTACCCTTAACAGATGAAATCATATCATTTACAAAATAGGCTTCTGTACCATAGATAACCTTGATTTTTTCCTCTATAGGTTCTTCTCCCTCGTCATACTTTTCAAAACCATAGAATTTCTTTTGCTTTGCTTCATTAAAAGCTATACCGTTAATTTTTTCAGCTGTACTCATTGCCTCTGGAAAAGCCTGTGCAACACCGTGGTCAGTAATAGCAATAGCCTTATGACCCCAGCTACTTGCTCTGCTAACAAGGTCTCCTGCTGATGATACGCCATCCATTGAGGACATATTTGTATGTAGGTGTAATTCTACTCTCTTAGTTTCAGCGTTATCTACAACTTTAGCAATCTCCGCAGTTGATACAGCTTTGCCTGCAAAAATAGTATCTCTAGCATAGCTGTCGTATTCAACTTTACCGTGTACAACAATTACATTACCTTTTTTAAGACATTCTAATGGCTCTGCTTTTTTTACAGAGTCAAAAACCTTTACAACTATAGAACCTGTATAGTCTGTAATACTATAATTTGATATAGCATATTTACCATCTTTTGTAATTTTAGTTTCAATATTGAATATCTTACCCCAAATGTTGGTCATTCCTACATCTTCGGTTAAATCTTTAATTGGAATAGGAGGTGCTTTAGTAACAGTGCCATAAACAGATGTATAGCTACCTGTTACCAGTTGAGGATATAAAGAAGCACCACTGCGTATTTCTACAGTTTTTTCAACCTTTTCTGCTTTTTGCTTTTTAGACTTATTTACAGCTGTTTCCATAGAACTTTCATAATCTTCCACTTTGGTAACAACTGTTTCACGAACATCTTTTTCAATTTGAGTTTCGTGCTTTGAAATACTTACAGGTTGGTTAACATCAACATCTAATACACCGCTGTATTCAACATTATACTGCAAACCAAATTCCTCACTGATTAGCTTTGACAAATTCTTATCAAAGCCTTTGGTTTGCAGTATATTCTTGCCACCGTGTTTTAATGTAACAGTTATGGTATCTCCGTTTATAGCAATATAAGAGTCATTAAGAGAACCATTAAAGGAAGGGGTATCTCGTCTTAATTGATGTACAAGCTGTGGGTAATATTCCGTATTAAAAAGCTCTGAATTAAAGCAAGGTTTTAACCTAACAGAATAAGGTGGAATTGCCTTTGATAGTGTATCTTCCAAGGTAAATAATGCAATTCGTTCTATTAATCTATTTAATTTTAGATTTACTGTTATTCTGCTTATTTTCTTTTCCCAACGGATATTTGTTACCTCTGCTTCTAAAAGAGCGTATGGTAGCATATCTTCTTGAAGAAAATCAGAAAATAAATCCTTAAATAATATCATTATAAAAGTTCAACTTCCTTAATTAGTTCATCAATTAGCATACTTTCTGGGACTTTTCTGATTATCTCGCCTTTTTTGAAAATAAGCCCTACACCGTCACCACCAGCAATGCCAATATCAGCTTCTTTTGCTTCTCCTGGGCCATTAACAGCACAGCCCATAACAGCAACCTTAATATTCTTCTTGCAATTTCTTAATTTATTTTCTACCTCTGTAGCAATAGAAATTAAATCAATTTTTGTTCTGCCACAGGTTGGGCAGGATACAAATTGTATACCGTCGTTGCGAATATCCAATGCTCGTAAAATATCTTTAGCAGCGTAAATTTCTCTAACAGGGTCAGCAGTTAAGGATACACGAATAGTATCACCTATGCCCTGTAGCAGTAACGCACCCAAACCAGCAGAGGATTTTATAACACCCATACGCTCGGTACCAGCTTCTGTAACACCAAGGTGCATTGGATAATCGCACTGCTGTGAAGCGAGTTGGTATGCCTCTACCATAGTTTTTACATTTGAAGATTTCATTGACAAAACAATGTTTGTATAGTCAAATTTCTCTAGCAAAGATGCGTGGAACATTGCACTTTCGCATAATGCCTGTGGAGTTGGACCGCCAAATTTTGAAAGGATTTCCTTCTCAACAGAGCCAGAATTAACACCAATTCTTATAGGTATCTCTTTTGGTTTGCAGGCATCTACTACAGCTTTTACCCTGCTATCATCACCAATATTACCAGGATTAATTCTAATTTTGTCAACACCTGCTGCAACAGATTCTATTGCTAAACGATAATCAAAATGAATATCTGCAACAACAGGCATACTAACCTTTTCTTTAAGTGCAGGAATTAGTTTTACCGCCTCCATATTAGGAACAGCTATTCTTATAATTTCACAGCCAGCTTCTTCTAGTAAAACTGCCTGTTTTACACTATCTTCTATATTGTTGGCAGGAATATTTAACATTGATTGTATAGAAATAGGAGCATTTCCTCCTATATACATATTGCCTACCTTTACTTGTTTTGTAGTTTTCATAAAAACACACTCCTATTATGTTCCTGTAAACAATCTGAAAACGTCCTTAAATGAAATTACCAACATAAATAAAATTAATATAATAAAGCCTACAGAATGTACAAGACCCTCGTATTTACTTGGAATTGGCTTTCTTCTGATAGCTTCTATTAACAAAAAGAAAAATCTGCCACCATCTAATGCTGGTAAAGGTAGCATATTAAACACACCTAGATTTACAGAAATAACCATAAGCATAAACATAAGATTATTCAAACCCCCTATAAAGCTTGTTTCCAATCCCATTGCTGTTGCCTCTGTAATAGCAGACGCTGCACCTATTGGGCCAGAAACATCATTCATTGTAAACTGTCCTGTAACTAATCCAATTAAGCTACCCCAAATCATACGCATAACTGAATATGTTTGTTGGAATGTTTGAGTTATTACAGTACCGAAATTACGTTTAATTGGCTGAACATAGAAATCTAATGCTATATGTTTTTGACCGTTTGTTTCTGTCATATTAAATTTAATGTTGCCTAAATCTACCTTTTCACCATTTCTTATTACTTGAATATTAGGTGAATCTGTTTTCATAGTAGCTAATGAGTAGGAGAAATCTCTAGATGTATTAATAGCGTATCCATCTATTGAAACAAGTGTATCCCCCACCTTTAGACCCTGAGTTACAGACACGGAATCTTCATGGAAAGATTCTATTGTAGTGGAAGCATAATATGGCTGTTGAGCCACAAGAATACACATAAGAACAAGCCCAAGTAAGATATTCATTATAGCACCTGCTACAACTATAATCATTCTTTGCCAAACTTTTGCTTTGCCAAAAGCTCTTGGGCTATCACTTTCCTCGTCCTCACCCTCCATTTTACAAAAACCACCAATAGGAAATAAACGAAGAGAATACAGAGTTTCACCTTTTTGAAATCCAAATAATTTTGGCCCCATACCTAAAGCAAATTCGTGTACAAGTACTCCTGATTTTTTGGCACATATAAAATGACCAAATTCGTGTGATAAAATAATAAGTTCAAAAAGTAAAATTCCAATAATAATTAAAAACACAGATTGCACTAAAATTAACCCCCTTTATTATCAATATTAAAATAGTTACACAATCATCATTAATTACTTAAAATTTTTAATAGTTAAATGATGATTTTATAAATTACGCCTTACTTAAAACAAATTCTCTTGCAGTTTTGTCAGCTTCTAATATATCATCTAAACAAGTAATTTCTTTATGACTTACATTATCTATAGCCTCTTTTACCAGTTCGCCTATTTGCAAGAATTTTATTTTTTCATTTAAGAATAAATCAACAGCAACCTCATTAGCACCGTTTGCCGCAACAGGTGCAAGTTGACATTCTTTTATTGACCTAATACACTGACTAAGACAGGTAAAAGTATCGTAGTCAGGTTTTGCAAATGTTAGGGTAGCAATATCAGACAGATTTAGCTGACTAACAGGTGATTCAACTCTCTCTGGATAAGTAATTGCATACTGAATTGGAATACGCATATCAGCCACACCCATTTGTGCAATTACAGAATTATCTATAAATTCTATCATAGAGTGAATAATGCTCTCTCTATGAACTAATACATCTATATTATCTACATCAACATCAAACAACCATTTAGCTTCTATAACTTCCAAGCCTTTATTCATCATTGTTGCAGAGTCTATAGTTATCTTTCGTCCCATAGACCAATTAGGATGTTTCAAAGCCTGTGCAAGAGTAACCTTTTCTAAGTCTTCTTTTGTTTTTCCGAAAAATGGACCACCAGAAGCTGTAAGAATTATTCTTTTAAGCTCTTTTTTATGGTTCATACCCTGTAAACATTGAAAAATAGCAGAATGTTCGCTGTCTACCGGATATAAATTAACACCATTTTTCTTTACAGAATCCATTACCAACTTTCCACCTGCAACAAGTGTTTCTTTGTTAGCAAGTGCAATATTTTTTTTAGCATTTATTGCTGAAAGCGTTGGCTGTAAGCCAACCATTCCAACTACAGAAGTTAAAACAGTGTCAGCTTCTTCAACAGTAGCAGCGTTTATAAGACCCTGCATACCATATTCTACCTTTGTATTGGTATCTGCAATTTTTATCTTTAACGATTTAGCAGATTCCTCGTTAAACATTACCGCTAGTTTAGGCTTAAATTCTCTTATCTGTTTTTCTATTAAATCAACATTGTTTGACGCTGTAAGTGCTGACACTTCAAGATTTAACTTTCGTACCACATCAAGTGTCTGTGTTCCAATAGAACCGGTTGAACCTAAAATAGATATATTTTTTGTCATATAGATAACCTTCTTTTATATAAATACAAATATGTTTTATTTGCTTAAAAAAAATACAAAAATATAGAAAAATAAACAACTGTATTATAAAACAAACAGGGCTCATACGAACCCTTTTGTAATTTTGATTTTAAATTGTATATATTAATTTAATGTTATTAGTGGAAAAAATTGAACAAAAACATATATAAATGGTGCTGTCATAATAATGCTATCACATCTATCAAGTATACCGCCATGCCCTGGTATTACGTTACCATAATCCTTTACATTACAGCTACGCTTTACAAGAGAAAAAGTAAGGTCACCAACCATAGCTGTAAAGGTTGCTATAGCAGATAAAATTACAACAGCTAAATAATTAATACTTACATTTGCTTCAAACAATAGGAAATCATAAACTAATGAAATTGCTATTGCTCCCAGTATACCTATAACAACGCCACCAACAGCACCTTCTATAGTCTTTTTAGGGCTAATACTAGGACACAGCTTATGTTTACCCATTGTTACACCTACAAAATAGGCACCTGCGTCAGAAATCCAAGGCACACCTATAGCTAATACTGCATAGTAACAAGATTTTACTGGGTCTAACATTGTGGATAAAATCATACAGCTAATACCTGCACAAATTAACAAAACAGTTGTTAATATAAATGCTATGTCAGAAAAGGTAAATTCTGAATTTTTTATTATTAGCAAAGAAAAAAAATAAAATACAAATGCAAAAATTAATAAATACTGAAAATTCCAAGATAACAACAATGGCAATAATACTGATAAAATTGCACAAGGTATAGAAACCTTAAAATTTTTATTTAACTGCTTTGCAGATAGTACCTCTATAGTGCAAATTAAAGAAGCTAAAGAAGCCAATATATTTAGGCACATAGGAAAATAGCTATGAAAAACAAAAGCTAAAATAATAATTGGTACACCCACTATTGCAGATAAAATTCTCATTTTCATCTGTATAGACCTCCCTTAATTATACTCCGCCAAAGCGTCTATTTCGTTTTGCATATTCAATTAACGCTTGGTCAAGCATTTCTTTTGAAAAGTCCGGCCACAGTACATCCATAATAACATACTCAGTATATGCAGATTGCCACAACAAAAAGTTAGAAATTCTATATTCACCGCTTGGGCGAATAACCAAATCAGGGTCAGGTTGACCTGCTGTATACATATGATTACTTAGAGTTTCTGTAGTAATATCATCAACAGCTAAATCGCCATTTTTTACAAGAGTAGCAATCTCTTTTGTTGCGTTGACTATTTCGTCACGACTACCATAATTCATAGCAATATTAAGCACCATACCATCACGGTGTGCAGACATACGCTCATTTTCATTAATTAATTCTTGCAACTCTGGTGAAAAAGCAGATTTATCACCTATAAATCTTACAACAATATCATCATCTTTAAAATCTCGTATTGCTTCCTCAAGATAAGATTTAAATAAACCCATTAATGCATTTACTTCCTCTGCAGGACGTTTCCAATTTTCTGTTGAAAATGCGTATACAGTAAGATATTTAATTCCAATATTGCTACAATATCGTGTTATAGTTCTAAAATTTTTTGCACCAGCAGTATGACCTGCACTGCGTGGTAAATTTCTCTGCTTTGCCCAACGACCATTGCCGTCCATAATTATACCAATATGCTTGGGCAGTTGAATATCATCTAGAGTAATATTATCCGTTTTATCTTTTTTTCCTTTGAAATATGAAAACATACAGCACCGCCCAAACAATATTTTTAATTAGATAGACATAATTTCCTTTTGTTTTTTATCAGCCAAAGCATCAATTTCTTTAACTGCTTTATCTGTAATATCCTGAGTTTTCTTTTCAGCTTGCTTCAAATCGTCCTCAGTAATTTCACCGTCTTTTTTCATACTCTTAAATTTATCAACGGTATCTCTTCTTACATTTCTTACGCCAACCTTAGCTTCTTCTGCTAATTCCTTAACATCTTTAACTAAATCCTTACGACGCTCCTCTGTTAGTGGTGGGAAAACAAGACGAAGTGATTTACCGTCATTTTGAGGATTAATACCAATGTCTGACATTTGAATTGCTCTCTCGATTGGAGTTAAAACAGATGCATCCCAAGGCTGAATCATTAAAGTTCTTGCCTCTGTTACAGACACTGCTGCAAGCTGATTGATAGGTGTTGGTGCACCATAATAATCAACAACAACCTTGTCAAGTACGGCTGGGTTTGCTCTGCCTGCTCTTATGGCAGCAAACTCAGTGTTAAGATGGTCTATTCTTTTATTCATACGCTCTTCTGCTTTTTTTAATACAGTTTTCATTGTAATACACTCTCCTTAAAATTATTTAACTAAAGTACCAACTTTATCTCCACATACAGCAGATACTATGTTATCTGGTTCATCTATGCTAAATACAAGAATTGGAATATCATTATCTGCACAAAGTGTAGCAGCTGTAGTATCCATAACTGCTAAACCCTTATTTAATATATCAAGATGTGTTATTTCATCAAACTTAACAGCATCTGGGTTGCTCTTAGGGTCACTGTCATAAACGCCGTCAACCATAGTTGCTTTAAGAATTATATCAGCTTCTATTTCAGCTGCACGAAGAGCCGCTGCTGTATCTGTTGAGAAAAATGGATTACCTGTACCGCAACCAAATACTACAACTCTACCTTTTTCAAGATGACGCACAGCACGATTTCTTATGTAAGGTTCAGCTACTTGTTGCATAGAAATACCTGTTTGAACACGCACAATCATACCCAACTGTTCCAAAGCATCTGCAACACCTAATGCGTTAATTACTGTAGCAAGCATACCCATATGGTCTGCACGAGTTCTGTCCATATCTCCACTTGAACGACCTCTCCAGAAGTTACCGCCACCTACAACAATAGCAACCTCTACACCCATATCAACCAACACTTTTATAGGTTTACAAAAAGAAAGAACTGTATCAAAATCAATACCGTGTTTTTCTTTACCTGCCAATGCTTCTCCACTAAGCTTTAGAAGAATTCTTTTATATTTTGGTTCCATTATAAATTATCCTTTCTTACATAATTACTAATCGTTACAACAATGTTGTAATTATCCTTAATTATAATACTATATCTTAAAGTTAAAGTAAAGTAAATGTTTGCAATAGAGTTGGAAAAATTAAATTTGGTCATTATTTTATACAACTTTCGGACAATCACATTAAGTATTTATGACAAAAAAATAAAATTTATACATAATATATACTAAATATATATTCTAATTATAAAAAGTTTGAATCTTTAGACGACCAACAGAAAACACAGGTTAATGTTATGCTATATGCTTCTCCTACACTCTCTAGTGCATATTTTCTAAAAGAGCAATTTCTCGATATTTTATCTTGTAAATCAAGAGAGCAAGCTCAAAAGAAATTAATCCACTGGATTAATTCAGCTTCCATCTGTGGCATAGAGTCTTTCCACAAATGTGCTAAAACTATGCTTACTTGGATTACAGGTATTCTTAACTCTTTTACTACCAAATTCACTAATGGTTTTACCGAAGGCTGTAACAACAAAATTAAAGTGCTTAAACGC